>JAUTXJ010000032.1 GCA_030838075.1 Acidobacteriaceae bacterium | reverse complement strand
AAAATGTTTAAGTCAGTACCCGCCGCCCGGCGATTTGTTTTGTCCATCCTTGCCTTTAGCACCTTGGCAGCAGCCGCTTTCGCTGTGCCCCCAGCTCCGCCGCAAGCGACCGCACGGACTATGGACGTGTTTGTCGACCGTGTTATCACTTATGAAAATCGGCTGTATAACCAGATGTCCAAATATAGACCACTGGTGGAAACCTACATCCAGAATCTGAAACCAGATAAGGATCTCGGTTACACCCCCGCTGGAGATAAATATTTCCTCGGCCGCGCTCAATTTACCAAGGGCGTGGAGTTGATCTCTTTGTCGGACACCGGCGGCAAAGGCAAAAAGGTCTTCACCGGCATCGGGAATTTCTTCTCTTTCGCTATGCAGTACCTTCCCG
The DNA here is from genome assembly GCA_030838075.1 of Acidobacteriaceae bacterium. GTDB lineage: Bacteria > Acidobacteriota > Terriglobia > Acidiferrales > UBA7541 > Acidiferrum. The sequence goes on along the minus strand of JAUTXJ010000032.1, from coordinate 4,831 downwards.
ACGGATTCCTGCAGATGATTTTTATCGACACCAATGGCTTCGATAAACAGCACTATAAATTCGATTACGTGCGCCGCGAGTTTCTCGGCGAAGTGCGCTGCCTGGTGTTTGACGTAACCCCGCGCGAAAAGGCCGGCAAGGGCCGCTTCCTCGGACGAATCTGGGTTGAGGATCAGGATTACCACGTGGTGCGCTTCAATGGCGCTTACGGCGGCGGTGGTCACTCCAGTTGGTATTTTCACTTTGATAGCTGGCGCACCAACGTGCAGCCAAATCTTTGGCTGCCTTCCTTCGTTTACAGCGAAGAACGCGAGCTGCATTACGCGCTGGCCAAGAAGCTCGATTTCAAAGCGCAGACCCGCTTGTGGGGTTACAACCTCAACGGTTCGGACCAGGAGCAGGAGCTGACCAAAATCCTGGTCGAAACTCCCGTACAGGACGACACCAAGAACGCCAACGATCTTAGTCCGGTGCAGGCGCAACGTTCCTGGGATCGCCAGGCGGAGGATAACGTCGTCGACCGCTTGCAGCGCATTGGCCTTGTTGCTCCCAAAGGCGAAGTCGACAAAGTTTGCGAAACCGTGGTCAACAACCTGGAAGTCACCAACAATTTAGACATCGATCCCGATGTTCGCTGCCGGGTGATGATGACTTCTACTCTCGAGTCCTTTACGGTCGGTCACACCGTCGTGCTTAGCCGTGGCTTGATCGACGTTCTTCCTGACGAGGCCAGTCTCGCCACTATGATCGCTCACGAGCTCGGCCACATCGTTCTCGGCCACCGTCTCGATTCCTCTGACGCTTTCATTGACCAGTTGTTGGGCGTCCAAGATAAAGACACCTTCCGTCATTTCGGTTTCGCGCGTACTCAGGAAGAAGAAAACGCAGCCAGCGCCAAAGCCGCCGAATTGCTTGCCAAGTCTCCGTATGCCAATCAACTGGTCAGCGCCAAGCTTTTCCTTGGGGCCCTCGATTCCAGGCAAAAAGAAATTCCCAACCTGATCAGCGCCCACTTGGGAAATCGCGTGCTATTTACTGACTTGAAGGTCTCGGTACCGGCTTCCGCCGACAAGAAGACTCAAGCCATTACCGCTCTGCCCATCGGCGGCCGCGTAAAGCTTGATCCTTGGAACGACCGCCTCGAACTCTTGAAGAGCAAGCCCGTCGGCAACATCGCCGAACGCGAGAAGATGCCTTTCGAGGTCACTCCCTTCATGCCTTATCTGACACGCTTTGGCAGCGAAGCCGCCAAGCCTGTAGCCGCCAGCGCCAACGCGCCGGCCGATGCAGGCTCCAGCGTCAACGCCGCGGCATCGCCGAACACTGATCAGCCTCGAGCAACGCCGCAACCTTAATTTGAAGTAGCTTCGTATGCGATCCCCAGGCGTTGTTTTAACGCCTGGGGATTTTTATCTACTACCAATCACACTGGTTCGACCTTCGATGGCTTTCTGGAAGAAGAAGGGATTCGCAAGGAAGTCGAGGCGGTTGCTACCAAACGGGCGCTAGCTTGGCAAATCGAACAGGCTCAGCAAAAAAAGAAGAAAACAAAGCAAAGAACGGCGATGCTGCGTCGAGCGCGGCAACCGCGCCGCGCCTCGTAAAATTCTCCACTTAATTTCAAAATTGACCGCGCTAGTCCGTAAAAACCACTCCGACCGCGCTGTGTCCCTTTTCGGTGCCCGCATCAATCCGTACCACGTACCCTCTCAACCGCATGGTCTGCAATCCATTTGGCCCGGGCGTTTCCATCGTCACCTGTAACTCCGACTGCAGACGGGGCAGATGCTGAAGCGAAATCAGCGCGCCCTGTAGCGACAGATCGCGCACCACTGTTTCTTCTTCAAACGGTTTGCCGCCTTCGGTGACGCCGCAAATGCGTGCGCGAAACTGGGCTTCCCGTCGCAACGCTGTGCGCGTGCCGGGCATATGCGCCTGCACCTGGTCGCCTGCCGCTCCGAGCGTGATCACCATTCCCTCGCTGGCCGCAAACACGGAATCAAATTCTTCGCGTGCCTGGCGCAGAATCGAATCCACCGCGCGGTCGGCGGAATCCGGATCGTGATGGAAAAGCACCAGTGTAGTCGCGCCCGCTTCCCGTGCCACATGCACGCCTTCCTTCCACGATGAGTGCCCCCAGCCTTTCTTGGTGGTCGCCAATTGCTCTGGCGTGAATTGCGCATCATTGATAAAAATGTCCGCCCCGGTAGCCAATTCCCGGAGACTCTTTTCCATCTTGGCATCGCCAGGCTCGTTGTCCGTGGCGTACACCACTGTTCCCGCGGTGGTCTCGATGCGAAAACCGAGGCAGCCCTGCGGGTGGTTCAGCCAGCGCGCCGTCACCTTATTTTTACCGATGTGAAAGCTGTCGCCACCATCCACTTCCTGAAATTTTCGTTTGGCATTCATCGATGACATATTCACGGGAAAATACGGCAACGCCATCTGCGTCTCAAAGACTTGCTTCAAACTGTCGCGCCCCAGATATTTCGAGCGGAAACTGTAAAAGTGAAAGTGATTTTTTTCGTCATACAGCGGCGCAAAAAACGGAATCCCCTGAATGTGGTCCCAGTGATAATGCGTGACGAGGATGTGGGTCTCCGGCGTTTTGCCCGCATCGGGTGCGCCCCAGCGGCTGCCCAGCATCCGCAGCCCAGTCCCACAATCCAGAATGATTTTTATTCCGTCGGGAGTTAACAGCTCGAGACAAGGCGTGTTCCCGCCATAGCGCCACGTGCCCGGGTCCACCGTTGGCGTGGAACCTCGCACACCCCAAAAACTCAATTTAGCGACGGCCTGACTCATTTTTTAACTAAACCCTGCGAACACCGCTATATCGCGCAATCGAACGAGACGCAAGAACTAAGTAAACATTCAGGTACTGCTCTGGGCCTTTGTCATCGTGGCAGCGGCTGGCCGGACCGTCAATCAATTCGCACGGCGCGGTGTCAAACTGCCAATAAGCCGCTCGACGCTTGCGTCAAAAGGTTACTCTTCACCGTACTCACCGCAGGCCATCTGCTGCACTCATAACCGGGACCCGCGTAGAATAGGACTGATGCCTTCGCAGTCCCACGATCACGTTCACGGCGGAGCTGGTCATGTGCATAGCCATGCGCATGGCGCTCACACGCACGGCAGCCACGCTGGGCACTCACACCCGGTATTGGAGCCTTCCGTCCTCGGTTGGGCGATGCTAGCCACTCTGGGTCTGGTTGTCGCCGAAATTTTTGGCGGCATCCTGGGCCGTAGCGTCGCGCTGCTGAACGATGCGGTGCACAATCTTTCCGACGTTCCGGCCTTGGGCATCTCGTATCTGGCGATGCGCTGGGCCCAGCGTCCCGCCGATGACGAAAAAACCTACGGCTATCACCGCGCGGGAATTCTCGCTGCCTTCACCAATGCCACCGTACTCGTGCTTTTATCTTTATGGCTGGGGTATGAAGCTATTGAGCGCTTCCGTTCGCCTGTCGCGGTCATCGAAAGCTGGATGATCTGGACGTCGCTCGCGGCGCTGGCCGTCAATGGCGGCATCACTCTGGCTCTCGTGCGTGGCCGCCGCGACCTGAATTTGCGCAGCATCCTGGTTCATAATTTCGGCGACGCGCTTTCTAATATTGCCATCATCGCTGGCGCCATCGTCATTCATATGACCGGGCTTCGTTGGATCGATCCTTTGTTGGGCGTCGCGATTGGCTTGCTGGTGTTGTGGTCCAGCATCGGGATTTTGCGGCAGTCTTCGCACATTTTGCTGGAGGGCCGTCCTCAAGGTATGAGCGTGGAAGATGTGGCCCGTGCCGTCCTCACCGTGCCCGGCGTGCAGGAAGTTCACGACGTACATATCTGGTCGCTGGGAGACGCACACAACGCTCTCAGCCTCCATGCGCGCATTCCGGACATGCACCTGGATGAATGCGAACGAATTCTCTCCGACATTCAGGAAAAAGTGGCCGACAAATTCGGCATTGGTCACACTACCGTGCAACTTGAACGCGCAGGCCTTCCGGCGCATTCCGGCTACGTCATGCCCGAGCCCTGCAAAAAAGTCGAATCGGTCTAATCCGAACGCCAACCAGATAGGCAGCCTGTACCATTTGGGAATTTTTTTGTTGATCATCCAAAAAAAACGCCACTCATGCGAGTGGCGCTCCTGTGGCAAATTTAGGTTTCAAAATCAGACCAAAACAGAAAAATTACGCAGGGGCACGAAACGTTAGCCCGCGCTCTTCATTGAATTGCTGGGTGGCCTTCAAATCCAGCGTGTCACGAGAAACGCTGCGCCGCGTTCCTTCACTCGAAATGTAGCGCAACGATCCTTGGTCCCACGAATAAGCCACCGCAAAGAACACGGTTCCGTCCCGCCTCACGAATACATATTCCGGAACATTAGCCTGCGGTCCTGGCTGCTCCGCTGGCGGACGATTCGCGCTACCCCGCGGGGCTCGGTCATAAGGACGATCATCAGGCCCAGGACCTTGGTCTTCCGCATCGTCTACGGCGGTTTGCCCGTCCCCGGGCACATCCCCGGAAATGTCCGGCCCGGTCGGCACGTAATACCCACCGCCATCAAAAAAAGGAAACAACACTCCGAATTCGTTCCTTCGACCGCGGCCACGGTCCCTGTCTCGCCCGAGGCCCGCGCGGTTCCCACGCGTTGCAGCCACATGCACAGCATCAAATCCAAGCCCCGGCACGTTGGAATCTTCTGAAAAGTCCAGCCCATCTCCTCGGGAGCTTCTAAATTGTCGCGTGCGAGCGCTTGCACTTCCGGCATTGCGGCCGGTTGCGCGCAAGGTGACGCCCGCGCGCCGCGGCATCAGCTGTCCGCTGG
>JAUTXJ010000028.1 GCA_030838075.1 Acidobacteriaceae bacterium | reverse complement strand
GGCGCCCTTTTTGTTTTAGTACGACGAGATTGGCGACATGAAACTTTCAACAAATCGTTCTCTTCTGTAGGCGCCCGTGGGCGGTCGGTACTCAGCCCTTTCAAGCTGACTGTGACTGCTCATTCGTAGCGGAGGGCGACCATGGGGTCGACCTGCGAGGCTCTGCGAGCTGGCACATAGGTGGCAACTAGTGCGATGGCGATAAGGAGAGCGGCGACAGAAATAATGGCCGCAGGATCCCAGGGCTTCACTTCATAGAGCAGACCGGCGATCAAACGCGTAAGTGCAAGGGCGGCGGCGAGACCTACACCTACTCCGATAAGCGCGAGCCACATGCTTTGCAGCACCACCATTTTGCGGACGTCATCGGGCGCGGCGCCCAAGGCCATGCGAATACCGATCTCCTGGGTACGCTGCTCCACGGAGTAAGATGTGAGGCCGTAAATACCGATGGCCGCCAATAGCAGACCAACCCCGGCAAAAATTGTTAGCAACGTCATGTTGAAATCGTTGCGCGAGGTTGATTCTCCCCGCACTTGTTCCATAGATCGCACATGCGCGACGGGCAACCCGCCGCTGGCGGTTCGCAGCTCTCGCTGAATATCTTCGCTGAGAGAAAAAGGCTGGAGCTTAGTGCGGATCGCGAAAGTGACGGGAATGATTTTATTGTTGAGAGCAGTTATCCCGTCGTTCACCTGAACGACCGGAATGTACATGATCGGATCCGGCTTGGTGCCCAGACCCTGATTGCGGACGTCGCCCACGATGCCGATAATTTCGCGCGGCGGCTCATTAAATTCGGGGCCCACACCTTTGCCGATCGAAATGCGCTGCCCCAGAGCGTCGCCATTGGACCAATATTGCTTCGCGAGACCTTCATTGATCACCACAACGCGAGGAGCAGATGCATCATCGCGATCTGTGAAAAGTCGTCCTCGCAGCAGCGGGATGCGAAAAACATTGAAGTAGCTGGGCGAAATGGTGCGCCAACTTCCGCCGCCATGAAAAGGGCCATCGGTCAGCGGCCGGCCTTCGATAATGAAGGGCAAACCGAATCCTCCTTGCAGTGGAAGACAGCAGGTGGAGGCAAAAGCAGCGACACCGGGCAGACTTAGGATGCGATCCTGGGCGTCACGCACCAGTTGACTTACTCCCGCGGTTTTTTCGAAGCGCTCGCCGGTGAGGGACATCTGCATAGTGAGGATATTGCGGCTGTCAAAGCCGGGATCGACGGAACGTAGCACGCCGAAAGTGCGAATCATCAGGCCGGCCCCGACCAAGAGAACGAAAGCCAGGGTCATCTCCGTAATCACCAAAAGCGAGCGGGCTTTGTTGTGGCGGAATCCTGCGCCGGAGCGCAATCCGCTTTCCTTCAGCGTGGAGTTGAGGTCGGTGCGCGAGGCATTCAGGGCAGGTATCAGGCCGAACAAGATTCCGGTGATAAACGAAATAACCAAAGTAAAAAGAAGGACGCGCCAGTCGAGAATCACCGCGGCTCCGTGTTCGCCGATGCGCGGGATACCACCAGGATTGAGGGAGAGCAGATCTCGCACGCCCAGGTAACCGAGAACCAAGCCGAGCGCCCCTCCGACAAGCGAGAGTAAAACACTTTCGGTCAGCAGTTGGCGAATGATGCGAGCCCGTCCAGCGCCGATCGAAGCGCGAATGGCAATTTCCCGCCGGCGAAGGGTGGCGCGTGCCAGTAACAGGTTCGCCACGTTGGCGCAGGCGATCAGCAAAACGAAACTGACAGCTCCCAGTAGCACCAGTAACGCTTTTCGTACATCGCCAACCACCGAGTCCCTGAGCGGCTCAGCCGTGAAACTGCCTTGCGGGCCCAGGGTTTTGGGAAACTTGCGCTCATACTCGGCAGCCGCAATTTTCATCTGGGCTTTGGCCATTTGCAAAGTAACGCCGGGCTTAAGCCGCGCCGTGGCTTGCAGGTAGTGAGCTTGATCGGCGCTGTTGGGATCGGCTTGAAGGGGCAGATAAATATCCACTGGCGGATCGGCGGAAAAGGACCGATCAGCCACGCCCGCGACCTGGTAGGATTCGCCACCCAGCGCGAGCGTCTTTCCCACAACGCTCGGATCGCCGCCGAAACGGTTATGCCACAAAACGTTGCTGAGAACCGCCAACTTGGGGCCACCTGGCCGATCTTCTTGGTCCGAAAACGGCCTGCCGACAGCGAAAGGCACGCCAAATACTCGAAAATAACTGGCAGAAACGTGGATTCCCTTTAGTTGCTCAGGAAGGCCATTTCCAGTGAGATTCATCCCCGGTCCGCCAACGTCATAAGCGGCCACATCCGAGAAAACCTGCGTTTGTGCTTTCCATGCTATGTACTTGGGAATCGAAGTGATATTCGCGTTTCCCTGAGGCGAACTCATCTCAAGTTGCACCAGGCGATCAGGTTCTGGATAGGCCAGCGGCTGAAGCAGCACGGAATTGACCACCGTGAAAATGGCGGTGTTCGCTCCGATGCCTAACGCGAGCGCGAGGACGGCAGTAGCCGTGAAACCGGGGCTGCGGCGCAAAATGCGGAGGGCGTAACCGGTGTCATTCGTAAAATCTTCGATCAGCTTGCCGATTCGCATGTTATAGCTCCTACGAAAGGACTTAGAGTAATTGTGCGGTTTT
>JAUTXJ010000027.1 GCA_030838075.1 Acidobacteriaceae bacterium | reverse complement strand
GATTCTTCCGGCGGCGTCGGGTTGATATAAAAACCCGTGCCCCATTCGAAGCCTGCAACCTTGGTGAGCTTGGGAATAATCTCAATGTGCCAGTGATAGTGATCGTTGATTTCTTCACCAATCGGCGAAGTGTGAATCATGAAATTGTACGCCGGGCGATCCAGCACTGCATCCAGGCGCATCAGAGTATCTTTCAACATGCGCGCCAGACTGCTGTAAATGGAGCTTTGATTATTTTCATACGACGACCCGTGGGTCTTGGGCAGCAGCCACATTTCAAAAGGAAAACGCGGAGCATACGGAGCCAAAGTAATGAAATGCTCGTTTTCACCGATGACCCGCTCGCCGGTATCGCGCTCCTGGCGAATAATGTCGCAAAAAATGCAGCGCTCTTTCTCGTCGTAATAGTGCCAGCAATTGTCGACCTCTTCGCGCACGCGGCGCGGAACAATGGGTAGCGCAATCAGCTGCGAGTGCGGATGTTCCAGTGAAGCGCCCGCCGCTTCGCCGTGATTTTTGAAAATGAGGATATAGCGAAAGCGCTTATCATTTTTTAAATCCAACATGCGGTCGCGATACGCCCACAACACGTCTTCCACCGCGCGCTCGGGAAGGCTTGCCAGCGTGGAGGTGTGGTCGGGGGTTTCGATGATCACTTCGTGCGCGCCCACGCCATTCATCTTGTCGAACAGACCTTCCCCTTCGCGATCCAGATCGCCTTCGATGCCCAGCGCCGGAAATTTATTGGGAACCACTCGGATGCTCCACCCCGGAGTATTTTTGCTACCGCCATTGCGTCCGTATACCAGGATTTCCGTCGGCGTTTTGGATTCCTGCCCGGGACAAAAAGGGCAATTCTTGCCGTTCGAGGCTACGACGCTTTCGCGTAAAAATTCGTTGGGGCGCTTGCCGCGTTCTGTGGAAATAATGACCCAGCGACCTGTGATTGGATCCTTCCGCAACTCAGGCAAAGATTCCTCCTCGACTAATTACTAGTAAAGAGCGGGCGGATACACACGAAAGCTGCGCGCCGCCACTAACGCAATTGGTAAATTGTACCGCCATTGCGCCGATGGACAGATAGGTGACGGCCCAGGCCTGCGCTGCGGATGGTATCGCCATTTAGAGCAACAGCTCAGAAAATTATCGAGAGCGGCGCAATTGCGGGCTGAAGGCGTCTTTGTGCAACCTGATCTCCGGCGGACGCCCGGGAATATTGTCAATGGCCAGCACGTCGAAGCGCGTAGGACAATCGTTCAGATGACGGCTCGCCAAGAAGAGTTGCGCGGTACGGACCAGCACGCTTTGTTTTGCATAGCTGACGCTCAGCTCTGGCAGCCCTGAAATATCTCCACGCACAGTGCGCGTCCGGATTTCCACGAAAGCAACCGTTTCCCCATCGTATCCCACCAGATCCAGTTCGCCCTTGGCGCCTTGCGGCATATAATTTTTGGCAATAAAAACGTATCCCTGTCCGCGGAGGTACCAGTAGCCATAAGTCTCTCCGAGCAGGCCTCTGCGCCGCGCTTTTTCCTTGCGCTGAAATTTTTCATCTCGCTCGGGTTCTTCATTTTGCTTCTGTGGCCCGAGTTCTGGAGCATCACGGAGACGACGGCGCGCGCTCCAACGCACAACAGTAAATATCAAACGCGAAAATATGGGCATGACTTTCTTGGGTGGGACGCGAACCGCACACGCAGTATACAAAGAAAAATCCCGTGGCGCCCATAACTTCCACAGACGTCCACGGGATCGCTGAAATTTAAGCTTCGAAAACCTACCCTATGCCTTGCCTTCCGCTTCCTGAATGCACTGTTCAAGGATTGCAAGCGCGGCATCAGCTTGTTCGCGATCGATCAGAAGTGGCGGCGAAAGCCGCAGAGTATTTTCGCCCGCGCCAAGTATGCACAGGCCGCGGCGGAATGCTAAGTCAACGATATGATTGCGCAGATCAGGGCCTTTTTCCTTGGTTTTTTGATCGCGGACGATCTCGATTCCGATCATCAATCCACGCCCGCGAACGTCGCCAACGATCTTGTGCTTATCGGTCCAGTTCGCGGTTTTTTGGAAAATATAATCGCCAACCTGCCCCGCGTTTTCGCGATATTCCGATTCGATTAGATCAAACGTGGCCAAACCTGCAGCGATGCACACCGGATTGCCTCCAAAGGTCGTGCCATGCGAACCGGGCTTCCAAGTCATCACGCTCTCGCGAGCAATGAAGGCCCCGAGCGGCATTCCGCTGGCAATACCTTTCGCGGAGCACAGAATGTCCGGCTCGATGCCGGAATTTTCGCACGCCCACCACTTCCCTGTTCGCCCCATGCCCGATTGCACTTCATCCACGATCAACATGATGCCGTGCTGCCGGCAGATACGTTGCAACTCCTGCAGGAAAAAATCGGGCGCCGGAACGTAACCGCCTTCCCCTTGAATGGGCTCGATAATAATTCCCGCAACTTCTTCCGGATCAAACAGCCGCTTGAAAATTTGCCCTTCGAGCTGCTCCAGAATTTCGGCGCCGCAGGTTTGAGCGGTATGACCATGCGCGCAGCGGTATGCATATGGATAAGGAATATGTTCGACGCCGCTCAACAACGCGCCAAATCCCTTGCGCTGCGTCGATTTGGAAGCGGTGAGCGATAGAGAACCCATGGAGCGGCCGTGAAAGCATCCATAGAAGGCGATGAATTTGTCGCGCCGTGTCGCGTAACGCGCGAGCTTAACCGCGCCTTCAACAGCCTCCGTCCCGGAGTTAGTAAAAAATACTTTCTTGGCTTCGGGGCCAGGCACGGTGACCGCCAATTTTTCAGCAAACCGCGGCATATTCTCGTAATAAAAATCCGTTCCAGACATGTGAATCAATTCCGCAGCCTGCTCTTGAATGGCGGCGACAACTTTTGGATGGCAGTGCCCGGTGGAGCAAACCGCGATCCCCGCGGCAAAGTCCAGAAACTTGTTGCCGTCCACGTCCTCCACCACCGCGCCGCGTCCGCGCTTGGCCACCAGCGGGTAATCGCGCGTGTACGAAGGCGACATGAACCTGGCATCTTGCTCCAACACCCGCGTCGCGTTGGGTCCCGGCAATTCCGTCACTAATTGAGGAAGTTTCCATTCCGATTTAGATTGCGCGATCACAGAGGATTTCGTTTTGGATTCTGGTGCGGTAATCATGTCTTCCTCCTTAAAGAAGAGTGGTCAGCGTTTAGGCGGAGCTTGCCGGAGGGCGACGAACAGTGCGACGAAACACAACTACAGAATTATCACTGCTTTCAGTACAAGGAGGGGTTGTTAATCAACGCTGTAAAGATTGGGACGAGTTTCGGCGGGCGAAAAATTGCTGGGAAATGGTTGGAAATTATTGGTCATTTGCGTTTCCAGCGGACGCTGCCGTCTCGCGAATCTTCCAGAATTATACCACGTTTTTCCAGTTCTTTACGGATGCGATCGGCAGTTGCAAAGTCGCGTGTCTGACGCGCCACCTGCCTTTCCGCGACCAATTTTTCAATCTCGGCATCTCCGGCGTTGCTGTTTTTCTGACCGTAACCTAGAGCTTGAAGTTTCTGAGCGTCATTGTTCTCAATCACCGCAAAAATCTGATCGAAAGTTTGTAAGAACTTTTGTGCGGCCGGCGCATCTTCGCTCCCAAATTCACCTTTATCCATGGCAATGTTTGCTTCCCGTACAAATTCAAACACCGCTCCCAAGGCGCGCGCCGTGTTCAGGTCGTCTGACAGGCCGGCATCAAATTCTTCCGCAGCCTCCGCAATTCTCTTGGCCATGCTTTTCTGAGCGCCCGCCGGAAACTTACCCTGCGTCAAACGGTCGGCGAAATTTCTGAGCCGTTCGACCGAACTGGCGGCCTGCTGCAATCCATCAAATGTAAAATTTAATTGCCGCCGGTATGGCACGCTGGCCAATGCGAACCGCAACGCCGAAGGTTTATGGCCCTTGGCAAAAAGATCGCGCAAGGTAAAGAAATTCCCCAGCGATTTGGACATCTTTTCGCCTTCGACCAACAAATGCTCGGCATGCAGCCAATATCTAACGAAGTGTTTTCCGGTGGCCCCTTCACTCTGGGCAATCTCATTTTCGTGATGCGGGAAAGCAAGATCGATGCCTCCAGTATGAATGTCTAGTGTTTCGCCCAGATACTTCATGGCCATCGCCGAACATTCAATGTGCCAGCCCGGCCGGCCCCGCCCGATGCTGGTCTCCCAGAAATGCTCACCTTCCTTAGGCGCTTTCCATAGCGCGAAATCGCGCGCGCTTTCTTTTTCGTAGCGGTCCACGTCCACCCGCGCGCCCGCCTGTATGCCCGCCACGTCAATGTTGGACAGCTTTCCGTAATCCGGGAATTTTGAGATGCGGTAATAAATTGATCCTTCGCTCTCATACGTGAACGATTTCTCACGCAACCGTTCAATGAGGTGCACCATGCTGTCGATGTTGTCGGTGGCGCGAGTCCAATGCTCGGGCGCTTCCAGACTCAGAGCTTTGCAATCATCAAAAAATGCCTGCGCGAATTTCTCTGTATACTCTCGAATGCCTACTCCTGCTGCTGCGGCATTGGCGATGATGCGGTCGTCTACATCGGTAAGATTCATCACCTGCGTCATTTTGAATCCGCGAGATTTCAGGAAGCGCCGCAGAATATCCTGAAACACAAAGGTACGAAAATTCCCGATGTGCGCGTAGTCGTACACCGTCGGCCCACAGCTATACATGCGAATTTCGCCCGCTTCTTGCGGCACGAAGGGCTCAATTTTTCCGCCCAGGGTGTTATGCAGCTGAATCTCGGCCATGTCTTCTCAATGTCTCCGCGCTATGCGCGTGTGTGCGCGCCTTAGATAAACGATAGATTGTAGCCGACGCCGCAAAAGCGGAGCAATGTAGAACCGTTGACAAGTTTATGATTTTACTCGACGGTGTCACGTAATTTGACGATTCAGCATCGCGGCGGCTAGAGTTCTCGTTCATTCCTGGGAGGATGTTTCTTGAAAAACGCTCGATTCGCTCTGATTTTGCTGGCAGTTTTTGGGTACGGACATCCTCTGAGTGGGCAAGAAACGACCGGCCCCGGCGTCAAAATGCCGCTAACACCCGAAGCGGCAATAAATATTCATTTTCTATCCGACCTGCAATTGTCACCGGACCGCACACACCTTGCGTTTGTGGTTTCCGAGGTACCTAAAGGCGAGCAAAGGGCTCAACACATCTGGATGTACGACAAAAAAACGGACACGGTGCGCCAATTTACATACTCCAAAAAATCGGAAACTAGCCCGCGCTGGTCGCCCGATGGCACCCAGTTGGCTTTTCTGTCGAACCGCGGCGGCGATGAGCAGCAAATCTTTTTGATGAACAGCAGCGGTGGCGAGGCTGCCGCCCGCACGAAAGGAAAGAGCAACATCAAGAGCTTTGCGTGGTCCAAGGACGGCAAATACATCGCCTACATCGCGCCCGATGCCAAGACAGAAGAAGACGAAAAGAAAGAAAAAGACAAAAACGACGCTCGCATTGCGGACACGGACGACAAACAACCTCGCGTCTGGCTGCTGACCGTCGAATCCGGCGATCCGAAGGCCATAACTCCGGCCAACTGGGCGATCAAAGAGTTGGCCTGGATGCCCAGCGGCCAAAATCTCGTCGTCTCCGCCACCGATCATCCGGAGTCCGATCAAAACACTGACCGCATTTTTGGGGTTCACCTCCCGGATGGGGAGATGGTACAACTCGCTGCACCGCGCGGCCCTTTCGGTGAACTTCGTGTTTCCCCGAAGGGCAAGTCCATCGCTTACATCGGCGCCCGCGAAGATGGCCCGTCGCCCCATGACTTGATGTTGCTACCCGTCGAAAACGATGCCGCCCAAAATATCTCCGGACTTAGCCTCGATCGTCAGATTTTTGATTTCAGATGGCTACCCGACGGCACTCTACTCGCGGTCGCAGCCGATGGCTTTCATACCAAATTCAGCGCGTTCGGAGCGAGCGGCACACTCAAGCAGTTCACCTCTACCGTTTCCATCAACCCCTCCGCTTTTGCGCCCTCAGATGGCGAAGAAGTATTCTTTGTCTCGCAGACCGCGACCCAACCGCAAGAGCTTTTTGTTTGGGACCAGAAAACAAGTCCGCGCCAAATCACCCACATCAACGATGGGTGGAAGCAATATTCCCTGGCCACTCCGGAATTTTATAAATACAAATCGTTTGATGGACAGGAAATTGAAGCAGCACTCCTAAAGCCTGCGGGCTACATCGGCAAAATCAAGCTGCCGCTGATCACGTTGATTCATGGCGGACCCACCGGCGCATGGGAGGACACTGTTGAACCGTGGGGCCAATTATTGGTCGCGCGTGGGTGCGCGATTTTTTATCCAAACATCCGTGGCTCGATCGGCTACGGCCAAAAATTTATTGAGATGAACCGCGGGGACTGGGGCGGCGGCGACTTCAGAGATGTGATGGCGGGAGTTGACGACCTGATCGCCCGGGGCATCGCCGACCCTGACAGGCTCGCCATCGGCGGATGGTCCTACGGCGGGTACATGTCGGAGTGGGCCGTCACGCAAACCACCCGTTTCAAAGCTGCGGTGTCTGGCGCCGGTTTATCCAACTTAATTTCGGAATACGGCACCGAACAACATCCGTCCTACGACGAATGGTTTTACGGCGTACCCTACGAGCCAGAAAAAATTGCCGGCTTCCTCAACAGCTCTCCGTTCGTGCATTTAAAAAATGCCAAAACACCTACGCTGATTCTGCAGGGCGAAGCCGACACCGTGGACCCGGTCGGCCAGAGCCTTGAGCTTTACCGCGGGCTCAAACGCTATGGAGTCGACACCGAATTGGTTCTTTACCCACGCGAGCCGCACGGCTTCCATGAAGAAAAGCATCTCATTGATCGTCTGAACCGCATCCTCGCCTGGTATGACAAATATTTGAAGGCTGATTCAGTGCCGCAGCTAAATACTAAGTAATACCGGAACCAGTCGAAGGCTGGAGGCCGCACCTAGCGCGTGCTCTTAAGTAAACTCAAGGGAAAAACGGCTCGTTGCGCAGAAGAGCGTCTACAGCGTCCAAAAGGGTCGCAGCTGCGTCTGACTTTTTGACGTAGCCCTGCACGCCAACTCTTTTAGCTTCGGCAATAATCTGCCTGCTCTGATGCATGGACAAAAACAGAATCGGCACGTTCGGCAGCGTCTTGCGGATCATTTCCGCAGCGTCAATGCCGCTCACTATTGGCATGGTGATATCCAGGATAATTAGATCTGGTTTTAGCTCCAGAGCTTTATCAATCGCTTCCCGGCCATTGGCAGCTTCGCCGCACACTTCTATGTCGCCGCGAGTCCCCAGGATGACGCACACCCCTTTACGCACCGATTCGTGATCGTCGGCGACAAGAATGCGCAGGGATGCCCGGTTTTCCAAGTGCACGGCCCCGAGAAGCTTTGATGTACCTCTGGGCTGGGGCGGGCTGGCTCCGTAATTCCATCACTAGCTTATATAGACAAGCAGTAGAATATTTTTCAGAAAGAGGCCATACGTATATTGCTGTATCCCAATTAACGTTAGTAAGCTGTCCTACCAAGCGCTGACGTCTGATCTTTTACTAAACGTGTTTTCTTATATTCCAGAAGGCCGCAGCCCTTCGCCGTTGGAAAATTCTTGGCATCCAGTGCCCTTTTTTGTCAATTCAGTTGTCATACTTGTGGCCTTAACAAGTCGGCCACAATGTGTGGGGTAATCCTTTACACCTTTGCCGCTTCGTGCTAATTTTTTATTCCGTACCGCCATCCACGCGCCAGCGCCGGGCGGCTAGGGTTCTCATCGAGATCCAGCCAACCTTTTTGTCGCTACACAAGCCTTCCTCTCCGGGAACAAAGACTCGTCTCTCATCGGGGTTTTGGAACCGCCGCGGGCTACAGCTGTTTGGATCGGTGATTTGCTGGCTAAAACCTTGCAAGCGGCTAGAGACACAAAGAGGAAACCTTGCTTAAGCTTCGAAAAGTCGAAATCGTCGGCTTCAAATCGTTCTGTGAACGCACCATTGTGACCTTCAGCGGTTCGGGCACAACCTGTATCGTTGGTCCGAACGGCTGTGGGAAATCCAATGTGGTGGACGCCATCTCCTGGGTGCTTGGAGAACAAAGCCACAAGTCCCTGCGCGCCGAGCGCATGGCCGACTGCATCTTCAACGGCACCGTCAAGCGCCCTCCCATGGGCCTAGCGGAAGTCACCATCACCATGGAAGACCCCGAACTCGCTGATGCCGCGCGATTCGTACTGGAGACCGCTGATATACAGTCACAGGCTACCGTGACGCCCGACGCCAATGGGGAAGGCTCTCAGCCCTCAACTCAGGCTGACGGCCACGATGCGCCGCTCGCAGCCGACGATCCGAATTACAACACCGAAATTCACTCGCTTGTCCCCGCGCAGTCCCCTGAACAATCGGAAAGCACGCCAGACGACAAAATAGAAACCTCGGCTATGCCGCCAATGACCGAAGACCGTTCCAAACGCCGTAGAAAAGGTGCGGATAAACCAGTGTTAGCAATCAGGCCGGGTGAGGTGGTCATCAGCCGTCGGCTTTACCGCTCTGGCCAAAGCGAATACCTGATCAACGGCCGTACCGGGCGTCTCCGGGACATCCAGGAAATGTTTATGGGCGTCGGGCTCGGCCCTGATTCCTACGCCATCATCGAACAGGGGCGCATTGGCCTCATCCTCTCCACCAAACCGATGGAGCGGCGCGCCATCATTGAAGAAGCCGCCGGGGTAACCAAATTTAAAACCAAAAAACGGCTGGCGGAAGCCAAGCTCGAATCTTCCAACCTCAACCTCTCGCGCGTGAACGACATCGTCGTGGAAGTCGAAAAGCAGCTTGGCTCACTGAAGCGTCAAGCCTCCAAAGCGCGCCGCTACTCGGAAATTCGCGATCAAATGCGCGGCATCGTGCGCCAGATGTTGGCGGGCAAAGCTCGTGAACTGGACCAGGAAGCAGATCGCCTGGCCGCGCAGCTCAGCGAGATGACCGCTGCCGAAACTCAACACGCTACCGACATAAAACAGCAGGAAGACGATCACGACCGGCTGAACCAACGCATCTACGCGCTCGACGCGGAAATCCGCCAGAATCAAAATGTTTTGAACCTTACCGCGCTGGAGGTCGACCGCGGCGAAAATAAAATCAATTTCAATCGCCAGCGCTCGGAAGAACTCTCTCTGCGACATACCCAGGTTTCCAGCGAACTCAACCAGGCCGCGACGCAAGCCGCCGAGTGCGAACGGCGTAGCGCCGTGCAAATCCAGGCAGTCACCCAATTAAGAGAAGAATCGGGCATTTTGACTGGGCGTGTCGAAACTCTAGCGGGTCGCGCGCACTCTCGCACCGCGCTGATCGCCGAATCCGAAGACCGAATTGAGGCGTTGCGGCGCTCCGAACTCGAAGCCGGCGAAAGCTTGCTGCGTTTGCACGGCGAACAGAAGCAGGCTGAAGAGGCTCTCGTTCATCAAGGTCAGGCGCTATATAAACTGGAATCCAACGAACACGAATTGCTGGAATCCTCCATCAAGGTCCGCGACGACGCCGACAGCGCGGCCCACGAATTCGAAGCGGCCAGCGGCCAACTGAGCGCGCTGAAACAGAAAGCCTCGGACTGGCAAGCCACCATTCAGGAATTGCGTCAGGAGCAGGAAACGATCAAGCAGCAGGTCGATGTGTTACGCGATTCTCTGTCCGGAGTGCGCGCTCGCCACTCCACTCTCACGCAAATTCTGAACGACCGTTCCTACACCGCCGATGCAGTACAGAAACTTTTCGCCGCCAATGAACGCGGCGGCGGGCAGGATTTTCGCGCCGTTGGGGTCCTTGCGGATTACGCCGAGGTGGAAGAGCACCACGAAGCCGCCATCGAACAATACCTGCGCGACGAACTCGAGTACGTCGTTGTGGAAACCTACGATCACGCGCGCGCTGGTGTCTCCCTTCTGCGTAACGAAGTTGGCGGACGCGCAACCTTTTTCGTGGATTCCCTGCGCAACCTGCGGCTGGCTGACTATGAGCCGATCATAAATTTCCGTATCGAAGATGGCGTCATCTCGCGCCTCGACAAGCTGGTCGAATTTCGCGATCCCCTGGGCGCGGCCGCCAAACAATTTTTGCCGCGACTCAAAGCTGCTTACCTCGCCGACAATGCCGCCGCCGCGGAACGGCTCGCCAGGGACAACCCCCAATTTGCCTTCGTCACCCCCGACGGCACTTGTTACCAGGGCCGTATGGTTACCGGCGGACGCGCCGATGAAGCCGGCCCGCTAGGCATGAAGCGTGAACTTCGCGCCCTGGACGCTGAAGTGATGCAACTCGAGCACGAATCGAGCGCGCGACAAGCCACTTTGGAAGCGCTGAACTCCGATTTGCAGCTGGCACAGAAGGCTCTGGAAGATGTCGATTTGCAACAACGCGAAGTGGAACGTACGGTCTTCGCCTCGAAACATCGCCACCAGCAAATGCAAGGTGAACTCGCCCGGTTGGGTCTCGAACTGACCGTTTGCCAAAATGAATTGCGTCGCATCCGCCAGGACGTGGAGCAAGCGCGCACTCGCGCGGAACGCGCCAAAACTGAGCACGCTACGGCTACCGCGAACCGCGCGCAGGCCGAAGCCGAAAGAGCGCGCCTCACCGATCACTTGGCAGAACTTCGTGGCTCTATCGAATCGGACCAGAATGAACTCGCCGCCGGACGCGCGGAGCTAGCCGCCATGAATGAACGCCTTGCCGCTGCAGATGCGCTCGCCACACGCCTAGCTGAAGAACACGCCGAACTTGTGCGTCGTGAAGCATCCCTGCACCAGCAACTTAATTCCGTAAACGAGGAACTCGCCAGCCTCGCACAGCAAAGCGAGGAATTGACGCTTCAACTCGACGGCCTCCGCGCCGAAAAATTGCGCCTCGAAACGCGCCAGCGCGAAATGGAACAGGAATGGGACAGTGGCCGCAATCGCGTCGCGCAAATGGAAGATCACCTGCGCATGGGCCGCCAATCGCTGCAAGAATTGCGCGAAGAACGCAACCACGCGGAAATCGCTCGCGCCCGCAACGATTCCGATCGCCAACATTTACGTGAAACCTGCATGGCGGAAGTAAACGCTCAGCCCGAAGATCTGCTCGCCACCGAGACGGCTTTCATGAGCGGCGAGGAACTGGCCGCCGCGGAAATCAGCTACCGCGAAATGAAAGAACGCATCGACGCCATGGGCGCCGTGAACATGATGGCCCTCGAGGAATTCAACGAGTGCGACCAGCGCTTCACTTTCCTCACCCGCGAGCGTGATGATTTACTGAAATCCATTCAAGATACGCTGCAAGCCATCGCCGAGCTCGACGCCGCCACCAAGGAAAAATTCGAGCACGCCTTCCACGCCATTAACAAAAGCTTCTCCGAAGCGTTTCATACTATCTTCGGCGGCGGCATGGCGGAAATGCGCTTGACGGAGGAGGACAGCTCCGGTGATGCCGGCATTGATATCGTGGCCTCGCCTCCGGGCAAACGGCTGCAGAATATTTTGCTTCTCAGTGGCGGCGAAAAAGCCATGACCGCGCTGGCGCTGCTCATCGCCATCTTCCGCTATCAGCCCAGCCCCTTCTGTATTCTCGACGAAGTAGATGCGCCGCTGGATGAAGCCAATGTCGGGCGCTTCACACGTCTGATTGGCGACATGAGCGATCAAACGCAATTCATCATCGTCACCCATAACCGCAAGACCATGGAAATGGGCAGCGTTCTCTACGGTGTTACCATGCAGGAGCCCGGTGTTTCAAAACTTGTCAGCGTTCGTTGGGAAGGCGATGCCGAGCCTAAAGAACGCGCCGCAGCCGCTTCCGCCGCATAAACTTTGGCGAATTAAATCGAATCGCTGTGGCAGCATCAATGCTTGTCGGTTTCCTCAAGCCCAATTTTAGTTTTGGCGCGCTCAATTAATCCGTTCTCAAGGGCCGGCCACTGACCGTGCGCATTTCCACCCTCGCGGAGATCCGCGGCTGTGAATCCGCTGGACGCCAAGTGTTCCCCGTAAATGATCATGAGCTCCTTGTGTTTTTCGCCGTCGAGAAGATGCACCAAACGTACGTACATCATGTTCGCGGGAATCTTGTATCCCTTCGTACGTACGAGCGCATCGATGTGTTCACGGTCTGAACCCGCTTCGGTTTTCTCATCATTCGAACGCGGCCAGGTATCCACGTAGAAATCCAGGCCGCCAATCGTGGCGTGCCGCGGCGAATCATAAGTGTGATGTAACTCAGGTTTGGTCGGAACGTACTGTTCGAAACGCACCCAGTAGAGCTCCTGCACACTTTTCGGTTCGTCCGCCTTTACAAACGCGTGCAACTCGCAATCCGCAATGCCGTAGAGCACCCATCGGTCTGCACCAACATAGCGCAGTGATTCAGGCAAGCGAATACGCAACTTCGGGTCGCGCTCGAAGGTAATTGTATTTCCTTCTACGCGACGCTCTGGACTTTCGTTCTGGGTTGCAAAAAACATGCAACAACCAATCACGGCAATCATTTGTCTCAATTCTTCTCACCTCTTCTTCAAGTACGCGTTTCATATAACCGAAGTTCCTTCGCGGATGTCAAAGCGCGTCACAAACGTTGCGCATGTGTCCGCGAGAGATTTTTTGTCATGATTCTTTCCAGAGTTTTCCACCGCTCGGACAATTGACATCGACTCGCTGTACGCTAGAATGTTTTCACTGTGTCGGGGGAAAGTTTTTGGCTGCCATTCCTGCGAGTCGCATCCTGCGTGAAACACATTTTGCCGGCCTCGAGCCTTCCGCTCGCGGGAAGGTCCGCGATATTTATGACCTCGGCGACAAACTACTGATTGTCGCCACCGATCGTCTTTCCGCTTTCGACGTCATTCTACCCACACCCATTCCAGACAAAGGCCGCGTACTCACTCAACTGTCACTCTTCTGGTTCAATCTGTTCAACGATGTAATCCCCAATCACGTGCTGAGCGCCGACCACTTCCCCGCTCCATTTGACGCCTATCGCCACGAGCTTGCGGGACGCTCCATGATTGTTCGCAAGACGCAGCCTCTGCCAGTCGAATGCGTTGTGCGCGGCTATCTCTCCGGCTCCGGCTGGAAAGACTACGTAGCCACTGGAATGCTTTGCGGCACTGAACTGCCACCCGCCATGCGCGAGTCCGATCGCCTTCCCACGCCGATCTTCACGCCCTCAACAAAAGCCGCCGCTGGGCACGACGAAAACATTACCTTCGAGGAAGTCAGTGCAATAATCGGCCAAGAACTCGCCAGGCAAGTTCGCGCGGTCAGCATCGATCTTTACCAGCGCGCCGCAGCCTACGCGGAGCCGCACGGCATCATCCTTGCCGACACCAAATTTGAATTCGGGCTTCTCGATGGCGAATTGATATGGATCGATGAAGCTTTCACGCCCGACTCTTCACGCTTCTGGCCCGCGGCGCAGTACCAACCAGGTGGCCCTCAACCCTCTTTCGACAAACAATTCGTGCGTGATTATCTCGAACGCATCCGGTGGGCCAAAATTCCGCCCGCTCCCGAATTGCCTGCCGATGTAGTGGCCGCCAC
Organism: Acidobacteriaceae bacterium; assembly: GCA_030838075.1. Taxonomy (GTDB): domain Bacteria; phylum Acidobacteriota; class Terriglobia; order Acidiferrales; family UBA7541; genus Acidiferrum. Next base: position 16,718 of record JAUTXJ010000027.1, on the reverse strand, counting down.
GCGTGAAAAGTATCTGGAAGCCTTCCGCATTCTCACCGGCCATGCCCTGTAGTGGGTCGTGAAGCGGAATGATATTGGCAACTAGAGTTTTTTTAAATGGAGCGTCTGACGTGAAGGATCAACTGGAAGGGCTCGTCAATCAAATGGTGGAACGCGGCATTCTTTTCGACGAAGCGGTGTGCGAATTCGAAAAGCGCTTTATCAAACGGGTTCTGGATTGTGCCCAAGGCAATCAGTCTCGCGCGGCGCAAGCTCTAGGAATCCACCGGAACACCCTCAGCCGCAAAATCGGCGAATACAAATTGGACCACAACGGCCACCGAAAATCGCGATACTAAGCCTTACAGATACCTTTCGAGTCCAGCCAATAACATCCCGCCAATAAAAAAACGGCTCCCCGTTTAAGGAGAGCCGTCTCAAAGCGCAAAGCGTTTAATTACTGCGCCCAATTACTGCGCTGGTTTCTTGGCCGCGGGACGTCGAGCCGCCGGCTTTTTGGTTCCTTCCTTCGGCAGATCTTCTTCCTTCACCTTAGCCTTGTCAAAGTGCAGCATGAAAGCGGGATCAGGATCAAACGAGACCAGCGTGCCGGTAAAGTGCACCGCGCCGTTCTTCTCTAATTTGGCCGCTTCAGGCTGCCCAACAACTTTCACATCCATATTAGGCGTGCTGGCCGATTCAAATTCGGCTTCGCTGGTCACGAATGCAACTTTCAGCTGTACGGCATCGGTCCCGGGTGCAACCTCGATCACTTTGCCCGGCACCTCTGGGAATTCCAGGCCGCAAGCCGCCAGCCAGGTAACTTTAGCCTTGTCGCCGCCAGCTTTGAGATCTTCAACGACCGACCTCATGGTCATGTCCTTGCGCGCTGCCGTAAGATCGTCCGCGCTCGGCAACTTGTAGCTCTCGGGACGATCCGGCGAACTGCTCGCCAATTGCAGCAATTCGTTCAGTTCTGCATCGGTGAGATTGTCGCAAGCTGCTTGCTGGTAATTTACCATCAGCTTCCGGAGATAATCTTTCACCTTGTCGGACTGAGCCTTGGTCGCACCCTTCGCGGTAACCGCTCGCGCGATGGACCAGAACGCGTCCATCTGCCGCGGAGGCGTCATCGCCATGTAAGCCAGGCCCAGGCGATAGCTGGTGATAGCGTCATCCGGATTCAGTGTCAGTACGGCCTTGTAATGGGCAACCGCGGCATTGTAGTCCTTTAGGGCCATCCCAGCTTGCGCTGCCGTTGCATGGAAATAAATTTGTATTTGCTTTTTCTGGGCTGCAAACGCGTCGTCACTCATGGACTCAGGCTTTTTCACTTCGTCCAGAGCTTTCAATCCCGCCACCGCTGCATCCAACGCGCTCTTGGCCAGCGCTGTATCCTTGGCTACGGTATTAGCGTTCGCCGGATCTGCCGTCATCGCGTTGTAAGCAAACGCGCGCGCATACAGCGCCTGGTAACGCGCTCCCGCGTCCACCTTATCGCCCAACGCAACAACTTTATCGGCGTACTCGATTACCTTCGGATAATTTTTCAGCTGGCTGTACGCTTGGTAATACAGCGGATAGATATAAATCAGCAGCGCGGAGTTCGGATACTTGGCGACAAAATCGTCCAGTGCCTTCACTTGCGAGGTCGGATTCTTGTCCGCCGCCGCCGCTTGGTAGGAGTTGTACTCCGCCATGGTGTACTGCGGCTTGGCACCCGCGGCCGCATCTTGCCCTGCGGGCGCGGTTTGTGTCGCTTGGGCTCTCGTTCCAACGGCTGATCCGAGATTCAAACTAAGCGCCGCGATCACCGCGAGGCCCACTATCTTCTGTAATCCATTCATTCCGATTTCTCCTCGCTCAAACTGCTACCCTTGGGATTTTCTTCCCGTTCACCCCGGCCATTCCTGCCGGGAATTCCTGCTATCGTTCGGAAAACTCTGGGATTATAGGGAAGACGCTATCCCTCCGCAAGTCGTCACTTGTAAATAAAAATAATATAAGGGATGAGAACTACGTTAGAAAATCGTCTTACCCAGTCGATCGCGCAATTACATCTTAGCGCCAGCGCGTGCGCCTCCAATGTTAAGATGAGTTTCGCATAAAAACCGTGGCTTGCACGAGAAAGAATTTTGATGCTTGCAACACATAACCTGGGTGCTCAAGGGACTGACGACAAACCTCTTGGCGATGCCCTGGCTCTGGTGACCGGCGGTAGCCGTGGCATCGGGCGTGCCATCGCGATGCGTTTGGCCTCGCTGGGCGCGGCCGTGGCTGTCTGTGGCCGCGATGCCGACGCGTTAAATGCCGTCACCACGCAACTTGCTGGCTTGGGAGGCCGGGTGTTCTCGCATGTAGCGGATGTTACCCGCCCCGCCGATGTGGACGCTCTGGTGGCGAAAACAGAATCCGCTCTCGGGCCTATTACCATCCTCGTAAACAACGCCGGCATCGGCGTCTTTGGTCCCGCGCATGATAAGTCCGAAGAAGATTGGGACCGCGTCCTGAACACCAATTTGAAGAGTGTGTTCCTGGTTTCCAAAGCCGTCGCGCCGTCGATGATCGCCCGCAAACGCGGCGATATCATCAACATTAGTTCGCTGGCGGGTGTGAACGCCTTCAAAGGTGGTGGCCTTTATTGTGCGTCAAAATGGGGGCTCCAGGGTCTCTCCGCGTGCATGGCCGAAGATTTACGCGGTTACGGCATTCGCGTTAGCACAATTTGTCCAGGAAGCGTAGCGACGGCATTTTCCGGCACCAGTCCGAAAGATCCGTCCAAGGTGTTGTCACCGGATGATGTGGCTCACGCCGTGGAAACCATCGTCATGCAAAGCCCAAAAAGCTTCATAAGCCAGCTGCAGATTCGCCCACTGAGCAAACCCTGAGTGAGGGCATTTTCCTCGTCCATAGTTAAGGTTTGACAACAGTCGTTATAACAACTATAGTGCCCTCGTGAGTTCCTCGCCCTATAAAAACTCCGGTACCCCTGTAGAGGCCGGCTTGTTTGTCGCCTTCATGCAAGTCGCTGACGCCTTCGGCGCTCAAGCCGAGCAAGTCATCAAAACCGCCGGCCTGACCGCGGCTCAATACAACGTATTGCGCATCCTTCGCGGCGCTGGTCCCGCCGGACTGGCCTGCCGCGAAATCGGCGAACGCATGATCTCGCGCGACCCGGACATTACTCGCCTTTTGGATCGCATGGAAAAGCGCAATCTCATCACCCGCGAGCGCCAGACCGACGACCGTCGCGTAGTTAAAACTTATGTCACTCCCGAGGGCCTCGAACTTTTGAAAGCTCTCGATCGCCCAGTGAGCGCCTTGCACAAGCGCCAGTTCCAGGGCATCGCGCCGACTAAATTAAAAACTCTGGCCGCCATCCTGGAAGAAATTCGCACGCGAAACGTTGGCCAAAAGGCGGATTGCGACTCGCGTAGCAGTGCAATCAATACATCGAAGCAAAATGATTCAAAGTAAATACGCGCCAACTAGAAGGAGAACACCGGTGAAGAATCTTTCAACGAGAATCATATCCATCGCGGGAATTGCCGTCGTAGTGCTATTCAATTGCGTTCCAGGCTTTGCGGCCACCACTGAATGGAAAATCGATCCGCAACACAGCGCCGCTCAATTTTCCGTGCGCCATCTGGCCATCTCCACCGTCCGCGGCGCCTTCAGCAAAGTCACCGGCACGGTATTGCTGGATGATCAGGACATCACCAAGTCTGCGGTAAACGTTACCATTGACGTATCCACGGTCGACACCCGCGAACCGGCCCGCGACAAGGATCTCCGCAGCGATCATTTCTTCGACGTCGATCACTTCCCCACTATGACCTTCAAATCCACACGGGTTGAGCAAGTTTCCCCAGGCAAACTCAAGGTAAGCGGCGATCTCACCATCCGCGGCAACACCAAACAAATTGTCTTGGACGTCGACGGACCAACCGCCCCCGTAAAAGACCCTTGGGGCAATCAGCGCGCGGCCATAAACGCCACCACCAAGATCAACCGTCAAGACTTCGGCGTGAAATGGAACGCCACCATGGACAACGGTGGCGTGGTGGTCGGCGACGACGTAAACATCACCATTGACACGGAGATGATCAAGCAAGTCCCGAAATAGCCCGAAATAGATTGGGTCCGCTGCGGGAGTCACAGCGATTGTGGTCGGCCTGTCAGCAGACGTACTCTAACGACAAAGTTCCCATTACCAAACCGAAAGGAGAAAGTATGAGCATCAAAGTTCAAGTCATTTTCTACAGCATGTACGGTCACATTTACAAAATGGCCCAGGCGGTTGTCGAGGGCGCGAAGCAGGTCTCGGGCGCGGAGGTTTCGCTGTATCAGGTCGCGGAACTCATCCCCGATGACGTCCTGGAAAAATACGGCGCGAAGGCTGTCAAAGCGAGCTTCGCTAATGTACCGGTAGCGGCGGTAGACAAGCTTGCGGAAGCCGACGCAATCATCTTCGGCACTCCGACGCGCTTTGGGAACATGGCCGCGCAAATGCGCAACTTCCTCGACCAGACCGGCGCGTTGTGGGGCAAGGGCGCGTTGGTCGGTAAAGTTGGCAGCGTCTTCGCTTCAACTGGCACCCAGCATGGCGGCCAGGAAACCACCATTACGAGTTTTCATTCAACGTTGTTGCACCACGGCATGGTCATCGTCGGTGTGCCCTATACGGAATCAGGGCTGACTTATATGGACGACATCACCGGCGGCACTCCTTACGGCGCCACCACTTTGGCCGGAGCGGATGGTAAGCGCCAGCCCACCGAGAATGAATTGAAGATCGCGCGCTACCAAGGTAAGCATGTAGCGGAAATCGCCACCAAGCTGGCTCGGTAAATTTTCTCCGAGGCCGCTGCACCTCTGAACAGCGAAAGGAAACCTACATGTACAAAAGGGCGCCAACGGATTTTCCCGCACACGATTTCGTTGCCGAGCGCTGGAGCCCGCGCGCCTTCAGTGACAAACACGTCGCGCCAGATGTGTTGGCCAGTCTCTTCGAGGCTGCCCGATGGGCCCCTTCCAGCAGCAACGAACAACCGTGGGCATACATCGTCGCCACCAAGGACGATCCAGAAAATTTCGCCAAAATAGTCAGCGTGCTGGTGCCCGGCAACGTGACTTGGGCGCAACATGCCCCGGTCTTGGCCCTCGCAGTTGCCCAGCTATCTTTCGCAAAAAGCGGAACTCCAAATCGCAACGCACTGTACGATGTCGGTGCCGCCAGCGCATGGCTAACCGTCGAAGCCACTTCGCGTGGCTTGTTCGTCCACCAAATGGCCGGCTTCGATGCCGATAAAGCGCGGCAAGTTTTTGAAATACCCGCAGGTTGGGAGCCCATCGCTGCCATGGCCATAGGCTATCCAGGCGATCCCGATTCTTTGCCGCAACCTTTGCGCGATCGCGAAGCTGCGCCACGCACTCGCAAACCGATCTCCGCGTTTGTGATGTCTGGAAGTTGGGGAAAAAAAGCCCCGTTCCTGCCCTGAAATTTAGGGTAAATTTGACCGCATCAAATGAACAGCACACTCGAATTCCTGGTCCGCCACGGATATGTACTTCTCCTCGGCTGGGTATTTGTTGAGCAGATCGGCCTTCCTGTCCCTTCCGTTCCGTTGCTTCTCGCCGCGGGCGCGTTGGCGGGCGCAGGCCGCATGAACATTGTTGCCGCGCTGCTCGTCACCATGTTCGCCGCCATCTGCGCCGATTCTTTCTGGTATCAACTCGGCAGAATCAAAGGGATCGCCATTCTCCAGTTGCTTTGCAAAATTTCGCTGGAGCCGGACTCTTGCGTCAGGCGCACGGAGGGCGTTTTCTCTCGTCAGGGCTCTCGCTCACTCATATTCGCAAAGTTTCTTCCAGGTGTGGGCGCCGTCGCGCCGCCACTCGCCGGTGTCTTCCACATGAGAATGGCGCGTTTCATGATGTTCGATTTGATGGGCACGCTGCTATGGGCCGGCACATTTTTGGGCGCAGGGTTTGTATTCAGCGGCCAGATCGAACAAATCACAGCACATCTCGCTTATTTCGGCCGCCACTTGGGAATTGTTCTGTTTACGGCTTTCGCTTTGTATATCGCGTACAAATTCATCGCCCGCCAAAGATTCCTCCGCCAGCTGCGCATCGCGCGCATCAGCGTCAGCGAATTAAAAGAAAAAATCGATGCAGGCGAGGAAATCGTCATCGTCGATCTACGCCACTCCATGGATTTCGAAGTCGACCCACAAACCATTCCAGGCGCATTTCGCATGGATGCCGCAGAACTGGAAGAGAAGAACGACCGCTTGCCCCGCGACCGGGATGTCGTCCTTTATTGCACTTGACCAAACGAAGCCACCAGCGCCCGTGTGGCGCTGCTCTTACGCAAGCAAGGGATCAGGCGCATCAGGCCACTGCAAGGCGGACTCGCAGCGTGGCGCGAAAAAGGCTACCCACTGGAAGGCACAGCTCCATCAGTGAAACTCGTCCCCATTGAGCCTGCACTAAAATAACTTTTGAGGGGTTCCGGAATTCGCCACCTTTAGCTCGCGCGCAAAAGGCTACAGCCGCGGTAATACAATTCCACCCTGCGACTGATATTTTCCCTTTTTATCTTTATAGCTGATCTCGCAATCTTCGTCGGACTCAAAAAAAATCACCTGACAAAGCCCTTCATTTCCATAAATCTTTGCCGGCAACGGTGTGGTGTTACTGATCTCCAAGGTCACAAATCCTTCCCATTCGGGCTCAAACGGCGTCACGTTTACGATAATTCCACACCGCGCATAAGTGGATTTCCCCAGGCAAATCGTCAACACATTGCGCGGAATCCGAAAATATTCAATCGAACGCGCCAGCGCAAACGAGTTAGGCGGAATGATGCATACGTCCCCTTTGTAATCCACCAGCGAGCGCGAATCGAAATTCTTGGGATCGACAATCGTAGAATTCACGTTCGTAAAGATGCGAAACTCGTCGGCAACCCTGATGTCATACCCGTACGACGACACCCCGTAGCTGATCACTCCTTCCCGCACTTGCCGGTCCGTAAAAGGCTCAATCATTTTGTGCTCCAGCGCCATGCGCCGGATCCAGCTGTCTGGCTTAACGGACATTCACTTCCTCCTGGAAAAGTTCACGATAAAAAATTTGCCATCATCATTCAAAAAATTAACCGCTTGCCGCGAAGGAAAGTCAGTGTAGTGTACGCCCTCACGTCTTGACAACCTGCGCCACACCCTCTAGCATCTGCCCACGCTCCCGGGAGGTTCCTTTTGATTAAGTTGGACATTGTTAACGCCGTGGTGACCAAGACCAACATCAGCCGCACCAAGGCCGAGCAGGCTGTCGAGACCGTGTTCGAATCTCTCAAGACCGCCTTGGGCCGCGGCCAGCGCATCGAATTGCGACGCTTCGGCGTCTTTAGCGTGAAGCCCCGCAAGACCGGCATTGGCCGCAATCCGCGCACGGGGGAAGAAGTCAGCATTCCCCCAGGGAAAGCTGTCCGCTTCAAACCTGGCAAGGAATTGCAAGGCCTGGAAGGCACCAAGCCCGCTGAGTCAGCTTAATCAAATTGCTTTCGAGCTGACTTTTGCTTCGCTTGGTTTCTAAGCGGCTTCAATAGCACCAAACCGGTTAGTCTTTGCGTTCCCTAGTCTCGCGCAGACTCTTCCGTAGATACCACTCCAAAACAAAATAAATGACCGCGGCATAAGCCAACCACTGAAATACCGGAACAAGAAACATATCGCCTATCAGCTCCCCGTAACCTGAACGTACCACACCGATCCACGACTGCATCACACCCAAACTTGGTTGCTGCGTTATCCGTATCGCTTCCCACAGCCATAAATTCGAATGACCATTTTGCGAAGCTGCCAATGCACCCGGCAGATACCATAAGTAAAGCCGCACGAGGAGCGCCTCCACCACCAGCCCGATGCCCAGGGCCGCAAACAAGGTTCGCCAATGAATTCTTGCCGCCAATTTCATTCCGTTTTGCACTGGAGTGCCGTCATCCCACGCAACAAAAAACTACGTCAAGATTAAATCGCACAGCACAAATGTCCGACACCACCAAGTTCCGACTGACTAGCGCACCTCGCACATCTGTGCTGTACTGTTATTTCGCTGCTACCAAGGTTCGCTCGATCCATTCGTGGCTACTAGATCCCCAGAAGGCACCACTCAACCACTTCCCGTCAACATAGATTGGCGCACCATTCCACCCGTAAGCCGCTACTACGCCATCACTCCACCTAGCCCCTCGCGCAAAAGTCTGGCGCTCGCAGGTCTACTCTTCCTGCTGACCTTGTGTACCTGCCTCGTTGCCGGCGCGCAATTCGCAGTGGCCTTCGCGCACAACGAATCGGTCTCCGTAGACGAATTCGTGCGAGATTTTAAACTCCTGTATCAACATCCGGCAGCACTGCTCAGCGGCCTGCCGTTCGCGATCACGCTGCTCACTATCCTGCTGGCTCACGAACTTGGTCATTTTTTTGCCTGCCGCCACCATCACATTCGAACCAGCTACCCGTTCTTCGTTCCAGCTCCCACACTCATCGGAACTTTCGGCGCATTCATTTTGCTGCGCTCCCCGATCCGGAATACTCGCGCTCTTTTTGATGTTGGAGCTTCCGGACCTTTCGTGGGATTTTTATTTGCGATTCCGGCGCTCGTCTACGGGGTCATGAACGCCAGAATCGTTCCAGGCCTGGCCGACCCAGCCAATTCCGACATAGTGTTTGGCGTACCTTTAATCCTCCAAATCCTTGCAAGGATTTTTCACCCCAACAGTTCCGTGGATTTTCTTTTGTTACATCCGGTAGGACGCGCCGCCTGGGTCGGCCTCTTCGCGACCTCGCTGAATCTTCTCCCTGCGGGTCAACTCGACGGGGGCCACATCCTTCGTTCCCTCAGCGCCCGCACCCATCGCCTGGTTTCCACATTTCTCCCCGCGCTGCTGCTCTTTCTCGGTTTCTTCCGTCACTGGACCGGCTGGTACATTTGGGCTGCGCTGCTCTTCGGCCTTCGCTTTCTCCGCACCGCTCCAGTGTACGACGACACTCCGCTCGACCCCGATCGGCGCTTCGCCGCTTTCCTGGCGTTGCTAATATTTCTGCTCTGTTTCATGCCTGCCCCAATAATCAACCTCTAAAAATTTAAAGCGTTGACCGCCACGTTTAGGCTTTCAACAAAGCTGGCCGGTGGTTGGTAATCACACAGTCGTGTTTACGTGTACGGGATTTTGCGAATGTGCCGGCAACCAACTCCGGTTATCATGCTTGGTCACCTCCTTTACCGGGGTATAAATTCCATCAACGATGCCGCCGCTCATTCGCACACTGCGCCTCACTGACCTTTTATTTCTGTTCATCGGCTCCGTGATCGGCTCAGGAATTTTTCTCACTCCCAGCCTGATCCTGCAACAACTCGACGGTTCAGTCGGATTGTCCCTGCTGGTGTGGTTCGTTGGCGGCATCCTTTCGCTCCTCGGTGCACTTACTTACGCCGAGCTCGCCGCCTCCAATCCTGAAGCCGGCGGTCTCTATTGTTACATTCGCGATGGTTTCGGCCGCGTCCCCGCATTTCTTTATGGCTGGAGTCTTTTCCTGATCATCGCCAGCGGCACCATCGCCGCGCTGGCACGCGCCTTCACCCGTTACCTCGCCGAAATTATCCCGCTCTCGCCAATCGCTAGCACCGTCGTCGGCGTAGCCATGATCGCAGTGGTCACCGCGGTAAATATCTGGGGCACGCGCAAAAGTTCCGACCTACAAAACTGGACCACCCTGACAAAGGTCGGCATGGTAGTCATCCTCAGCGCCGTGCTGCTCTCCATGGGTCACCACGCTACCGATCTGCCGCGAGCACTAGGCACTTCACAACACGGATTTTCACTGCTATCCAATTTTGGTCTGGCGATGATTGCCGTGCTGTGGGCTTATGAAGGGTGGCAATTCGGCACCTACAGCGCCGGAGAGGTTTTGAAGCCGCAGCAAAATTTCCCCAAAGCTTTCTTGATGGGCTCCCTATTTTTGATGGCTCTTTACCTGATCGCAGTAGTTGCGTACCTCGTCGCGCTCGGTCCGGAGGCCGCTACCGTAAGCGATGCCATCGCGGCAAGTGCCGTGAGCGTCGTGCTCGGGCCGTGGGCAGGAAAAATCGTAGCGATCGCCATTCTGGTCTCCACCTTTAGCGCCACCAACAGCGTGATCCTTACCGCGCCGCGCGTTTTTTACGCTATGGCCAACGATAATCTTTTCTTCAAAAAACTTGCCGAGGTTCATCCGCGATTTCAAACGCCGGCCTGGGCGATCATTGCGCTGGGCGTCTGGTCCGCCATTCTTTCCTGTGCCGGAAAATTCGCTGAGCTGGCTTCTGGCGCAATTTTTATTGGATGGGTCTTCTACGGACTTGGAGCCGCAGCAATTTTCCCCATCCGCCACGCCTCAAAAGGTTTGCCAATTCCCTACCGCGTGCCCGGTTATCCATGGACACCGCTAATCTTCGTAATTGTCGCCACGGCGATCGTCTGGAATGCCGTTTTTCTGGCCTTCATCGATCCAAGCCAGTTTCGCTACCTGGCCGTGGCTATCGTGATTTTCTTGCTTGGGCTCCCGGCTTATTATTTCTGGCGCAAAAAACAAACTCCCGCCTAGTCCGCCTCGTCACATCAGACTCAATGGATCCATATCTACGATCACGGCCGTATCCGGAATTTCATTAGCCTCACAATGATCGAGCGCTCCAGCCAGAAGTTTTGTCAGCACTGTCCGTTTTGGCGACTTCAGCAGAAATTGAAAGCGGTATTCCTTTTTGAGCCGTGCCAATGGTGCCGTGGCCGGACCCAAAATCCGCACATTTTTACCATTGTGCGGCGAAAAATATTCCGAGAGCTGCCGCGACCAGCGAATCGCCTTTTCCAGATTGGTATCGCGCACGATTACGTTGGCCAGCGAAGTGAACGGCGGATATCCCATGGTTCGGCGAAAATTGGTTTCACGCTCATAAAACGCCAGGTAATCCTGTTTTACCGCATCCTGAATCGCGTAGTGCTCCGGATAATATGTTTGAATCAGCACCCGTCCGTGAAGTTCCCCCCTCCCGGCACGCCCGGCAACCTGCGTCAACAACTGAAACGTACGCTCCGCCGCGCGAAAGTCAGGCATGCTCAGTAATCCATCGGCGGAAATCACGCCCACCAACGTCACGCGGTGAAAATCGTGTCCCTTCGCAAGCATCTGCGTCCCGACCAGGATATCCAGCGCCCCGCCTGCGAACGCTCCTAGTGTTTCCTGATATTGCCGCTTGGTGCGAGTCGTGTCGCGGTCCAGGCGTGCGATGCGCGCAGTGGGAAATTCCTTGCGCAGCCGTTCTTCCAGATGCTCTGAACCCTCGCCAAAAAAATAAACATATTTGGAATCGCACTTCGGGCAATTTTTTGGCGCCTGGGCCACGAATCCGCAGTAGTGGCATTCCAGTCGATTTCTGTTCTTGTGATACGTCATGGAAATGCTGCAATTTGTGCACTGCACTGAAGCTCCGCAACTGCGGCACAACACCGACCAAGAATACCCGCGCCGGTTAATCAGCACCAGCGCCTGCGTGCCGTTCGCCAGGCATTCTTGAATGCCGGCTCGCAGCTTCGCGGAAATCGAGCCGGCTTGATGTGTTTGCTGAAATTCTTCACGCAGGTCAACGACCTCCACTTTTGCTAGCGCGCGATTTTCAACACGCGAACCCAGCGTCAACAACTCGTATTTCCCAGTCGTAGCGTGATGATAGCTTTCCAGAGAAGGTGTGGCCGACCCCAGCAGCGCCACCGCGTTTTCCATTTTTGCCCTGACAATCGCCACATCCCGCCCGTGATATCGCGGCGTTTCTTCCTGCTTATAGCTGTTCTCCTGCTCCTCATCCACGATAATCAGCCCGAGCCGCTCCAGCGGCGCAAATACCGCCGAACGCGTTCCTACCACCACGCGCGCCTCGCCGTTTCGTACTCTCCACCATTCACGCGCGCGCTCCACATCAGTAAGCGCGGAGTGCAGCACCGCAACTCCTTCGAATCGCGCGCCAAACCACGCCCGGCATTGCCGCCCGATCCACAACGTCAGCGCGATCTCCGGCACCAGCACCAGCGCGGTTTTTTGCCGCGCCAGCGTTTCTTGTATCGCCCGCAAATACACTTCTGTCTTCCCGCTGCCTGTCACGCCGTACAACAACTGCACACCAAATTCCCCCAATTCGAATCGCGCCCGGATGCGCTTCAGCGCCGTATCCTGATCAGGATTCAATTCATGCGCCGGCGGCGCGTATCCCACATCAAAAGGATCCTCAGCCGGATCAATCGGCTCTTCCCAGCTGTAAAGTAAACCGCAGGCAAGCATGCGTTCGACCGCAGCGCGCGAAAGACCAGCCAACTTCAACACTTGCGGCAGCGGCAGCGGCCCGCGTTCGGCTTCCAGTAATTCTCGTACTCGTGCAGTTTGTGCCTGAAATTTCTCCAGCGCTTTTCCTTGCAACGGCCGGACGGGCTTTTCTCCCGCCGCATCTGTGCTGCTTTCGCGCTTTTCAGGCTCTTCCGTCCGCCAAGCAAGAATTGTCTGCATCCTCTGCTTTCTCGCAAGCAGGCTCTGCCGAATCTCCACCAGGCCGCGCCTCGCAAGCCGCTGCAATAGCGCGGTATTCAATCCAGACTTCTCGAGCGCGCTCGCGAGCAAAACCCCATGCTTCGCGATCAATTTCGAAAGCAGCGCGATTTCGTCCGCGGCAAATTCCTCGCTAAGCGTGCTCGAGGTCGAATCAACAAGCTCGCGCCCGGCCGCGGTAATTGCAATTTGCTGCTGCGTTCGCAATTCCGTTACCGGAGGCAACATGGCACGAAAAACTTCTCCGACCGGGGCCAAATAATATCCTGCGATCCAATGCCCCAGTTCAATCAATGACGGAGTCAAAGCCGGAATTACATCCAACACCCTGGTGATCTCGCGAATTTTTGCTTTTTGCGGTGGACGTTCCGGCAGATCCACCACAACTCCTACCAGAGACTTTTGCCGAAACGGTACGAGTACCCGCACTCCGGGGTGCACCGCTGCACGCAGTTGTTCCGGCACACCGTAGGTAAACGTCGTGCGCAGCGGCACAGCCAGCGCCACATTGCAAAATGTCCTGTTCATATGTCGGCGTGTAGTTTAACAGGCAGTGAGATTTGTAAAGCGGAAGCGCGTTCTACAAACTAATCAAAAAAATCCCCAAGAAAATGGTGACAATCCCGGCCCACTGCCACTTCGCAACATGTTCTTTCAAAAAAATCGAAGCCAGCCCCACAGTCACTGCGCCATAGAGTGATCCGAGCACACTCACGATGGCTACTTGTTCCATTTGCATTCCGCGATTACTGAAAACAAACGCGCTGGTATCCAGCAAGCCCATGGCCCACAGATACCATCGAACCGGTCCGCGCGGCAGACTGACCGATTGCTTCACCACCAGCAAAATCACGTTAGTCAACAGCACGGACGTCAAACGAATCATCCACACCGCTTGCGGCGCGCCAACGCGCGGCACGACGCGAATCCCCAATAGCCAGAACAGCACGCCAAATCCACACGCGGAACATAGCGCCCACACCACTCCCTTTCCTTTGCGTGCATTTCCTTCCACATCATCCGCGTGTGGCGCTTGCTCGCCGCGCGCCACCAGCACTACGCCCAGCATAGTGCAAATTATTCCCGCTCCTCGCGCGGCACGTAAATGCTCACCTGTAAGCAGCGATAAAATCACCGTCAACGCAGGGTAACTCGCGGAAAGCGGCGCCACCACCGATAGCTTTCCGACCTCAAACGACCGGTAAAGTGTCAGCGTCGAAACCGCATTAATGCATCCAGCCAATACTCCCCAGGCCCACGGTTGCCAGCCGGAGCCGTCATGTAAATGTCCCCAACCGCCCAACCAGGGCAGACAGATACTGAGGAGCACCAGCCCGGTGGCTTGCATATAAAACATGGTGCGAAGTGTGCCGATACGGTGGGTTGCAAATCGGGCAAGAAAATCCGAGCCGCCCCAAGTCACGGCGGTAAGCAGGCCCAACAGAATTCCCATGTAGTTAGTTTCTCATCGCCGGGCGCGTAGCAGGTTGCCGGAGTGAATTTTTGTGAGAAGTGCTATTTCTATTTCAACGATCAAGCTTGCGTATGGGCAGATTTCTTCTTCACCTCGAGTCCCAACTCGGCCATCACCTTTTGCAAATCTTTCCACACTTCACTCTTCGCCGCTGGGTTACGCAGCAGATAAGCGGGATGATAGGTGGCCATCAACTTTCTTCCGCGAAACTCCAGCCATTGCCCGCGAAACTGCGATATCCCGCGCGTGGTCTCCAGTATGGTCTGCGCCGCGATGCTGCCCAGACAAACGATCACTTTGGGAGCCACCAAATCAATTTGCCGAAACAAAAATGGCGAACATGCCGCCACCTCATCTCTCTCCGGTGCGCGATTCTCCGGCGGCCGGCACTTCACCACGTTGCAAATGTACACATCGCCGCGCTGCAGTCCCATGGCTTCGATCATCTGCGTTAGCAGTTTCCCGGCGCGCCCCACGAACGGAAGCCCCTGCAAATCCTCATCGCGTCCGGGGCCTTCCCCGATGAAAAGTAGTTTCGCGTGCGGATGCCCATCGCCAAAAACAATTTTGGTGCGCCCTTTGTGCAGTTTGCATCGTATGCAGTCGCCGATGTCTTCGCGAATGGTTTGAAGAGTGCCTTCACCGATCTTTGGTATCGCGGTTACGAGCGGCTGCGGTATGGATGATTCATTCATAGTTTGGGCGTCTTCATAGGGCATGCTGACTAAGGTCTGTGACACGGCTTGCTCGAACGGAGGCTCGAGATCAGCAGGAGCGATGCGATCGCGGAAAAATTCCCGAATGCCAATGTCCTGGTAATATCGCAGCCGCAAAGAAAGTTTTTCTTGAAGGTTGTCAGGAAGGCGACCGGTCATAATCAGAATCAGACCACCGACAGACGCTTGGCAGGCTTCGTTCGCAACGCCCCGCGCAGCCGCACAATTTCATCCAACACGCGCTGCGCTACTTCGGCCTTGCCCATCTTCGGCAACGCCATATCCCGCCCATCGCGGAAGTACAACGAAACCACGTTCGTATCATGGTCAAATCCCGCGCCCTCGGCGGTCACATCGTTGGCCACGAGTAGATCCAGATTCTTTGCAGCTAATTTCTTGCGCGCATTTTGTTCAACATCAGCGGTTTCCGCCGCAAACCCGGCGATAAACTTGTCGCCCTTTGCCCTGGCCATCTCCTGCAAAATATCCACCGTCGGTTCCAATTGCACGGTTAAACTACCGCCACTCTTTTTAATTTTATCTGCATGCTTTCGCGCGGGCCGGTAATCCGCCACCGCAGCCGCAAAAATCCCAATCGAGCAGCCTGCAAACTCTTTGGTCACTGCTTCATGCATCTGCTCGGCGGTACGCACATCAATGCGGCGGATGCCAGGGGGCGTTTCCAGCGCTGTAGGCCCACTGACCAAAATCACCTTCGCGCCGCGCCGTGCCGCGGCCTGCGCCACCGCATAACCCATCTTCCCGGAAGACCGGTTCGTCAAATAACGCACCGGATCAAGGTCCTCGCAAGTTGGCCCCGCGGTAACCAAAACCGTCTCACCGGTCAAATCTCGATTCCAATGCAGCGTCTCGCGCACCGCCGCCAAAATTTCCTGATGCCCGGCAAGCCTTCCCGCTCCCACCATGCCGCAAGCCAGATAACCTTCATTCGGCTGCACAACATTCACGCCGCGTTCCCGCAGCTTCGCAATATTCTCTTGCATCGCCGGATGATTCCACATATTCACGTTCATCGCCGGAGCCACCACCACCGGCGCGGTCGACGCCAGATACAATGTACTTAGAAAATCATCCGCAATCCCGCGCGCGAATTTAGCAATGACATCCGCAGTCGCAGGAGCTACCAGCAACAAGTCAGTACGCTGCGCCACCGCAATGTGCTCGATGGCGCTCTCCAGATTCGCCTCATTCTCAGTATTGCCAAACAGGTCGGTGATTACTTTTTGCCCGGTCAAAGCCGCAAAAGTCAGCGGCGTAATAAATTCCCGCGCCCCGCGGGTCATCACCACTTCCACGGTAAATCCATCTTGTTGCAACAGGCGCACCAGCTCCGCGGCTTTGTAAGCCGCGACTCCCCCGGTCACACCCATCGTGATTCGCATGGCGTCCCTGGCAGCGCCCGCGCTACTTACGGCGCTTGTTGCCGTCCTTATCCTCGTCGATCGAATCCGGCTCCACGAAATCGTACTCGAGCAAACTATGATCGAGCTCTTCCACCGCGATTCGCGTCGCTTTTTGCGTTCTTGGATTTTCCACCAATGGTGGCGCGCCGGCCATGATCTGCCTCGCGCGCCGAGCCGCCAGCACCACGTACGCAAACTGGCTCTCCGGAGCTTTTGTCAGTACCGTCATCTCAGTCATTCCCCCCCAAACGATGCCAGAAGTTTTTCTACCAGGCCCTGACGCCGCGCTTTTGTACAACGCAGCGCCGTTACAATTGCTTGCACTTCGCGTCCCGCTCGTTCCACATCTTCATTCAAGACGCAATAATCGTAATATTTTCCAAACTCCGAGATTTCATCGCGCGCTTTTTGCAATCGCCGCGCAATATCCTCGTCCGAATTCTGTCCTCGAGACCGCAGCCGCCTTTCCAGCTCCTGCCGCGAA
>JAUTXJ010000434.1 GCA_030838075.1 Acidobacteriaceae bacterium | reverse complement strand
TTGCAAACCGGCGGGTCCGCGGTGGGAGAAATTTCCACCAGGTCCAAGCCCTTTTCCTTGGCCATCTTTATGGCTTCGAAAGGCTGCATGACGCCGAGCTGGCCGCCTTCTTCATCAATCACCCGGATTTCGCGCGCCCGGATACGTTCGTTAACGCGAATGCGGTCGCTCTGCCGGAAAGTACGTTCTGCGATATTTCCCCCTAATGCCACGAGGCGCTTGCGGTGTACGTCGAAGCCCGCAAGGCCGAAAATTAAACCCGATACCCACAGCACAAAACCGCTGAGGGACGGGTTTCAAAGTATAGCATGCGAGCGTGGCAGTCCGACAAGGCGGAAAGCAGGCTCAAAGGTAGCGATCAATGACGTCTGTTGGTCAAGAGCTGAGCTGCATCGTGTGTCCATTGAGTCCGAAGATACGGGCGTACAGTTGTGGCTTTTCAGAGTGCTCGACATGAACATCAAGGTAAAGAAGAGCGCAGCGGCCTCGCAGCTCAACCTCGTTTGGACCGGAAATAGTGAAGCGCTCGATTTTGCAACCGGATGGCGCGTCGGTGGATGGATGAACAGTGCCGGCACTCCACTCGATGAAAAAGGGCAGCACCCCTTGTTCGTCATTTTTGAGATTCAGAGTTTTCCATTCAAGCAGGCGACCATCGGGACGCTTTCGAGAACCAGGCACGGGACCCTCGAAGTCGATGCCGCTATTGCGGAGTTGAGCGGCGAATTGGGTAATGTTGCTCGGATGCGCGGCCCAGCCTACGAGTCGCGGTTCGGCCAACTGTCGCAAATTGCGCATATCTGACGTTCCGCCTTGCTGCGGGTCTGGCGCGATGATTTCGAGATAGTGATTTTCGCCAAGAGACAGAAGTGCATTACGGGTCCCACGCCCCGGATGAATGCCACCGAAAATCGCGCGGACTCCAGTGCGTTTTTCGACGAAGGCGATGCCGCCGTCGAGATCGTTGCAGCCGAGAAGAATATGATCAAGCACGACAGGCGGATCAACCTCTCCCGGCGAGAGTTTTGGGGCGACCAGGGATCCTGCTAGAGCCAGAAAAATGCGGCGCGGAATTTTTTGGGACATGCGGACTCCAAACGCGGAAGTTCGCCAAACTGGCGAGCTCTATTGAGATTTGGATTCGACTTCCTTGGTTAGCGACTCGATCACCTCAGGGAGTGGTTTCGGTCCCAGATCGCCCTTGGTGCGATGGCGGACAGAGACGGTGCCTGCCTCCGATTCTTTGGGGCCGAGCACCAGCATGTAGGGGATTTTTTGCAGCTGAGCGTCGCGGATTTTCGCGGGCAGCTTTTCGTTGCGATCATCCAGATGCACGCGAAATCCGTGGCTCTTCAGCGTGTCAGTAACCTGGTGCGCGTAGTCCGCAACTTTTTCGCTGACCGGGCATATCTCGATTTGCACTGGAGCGAGCCACAGCGGGAAAGCCCCGGCATAGTGCTCAACCAAAATACCGAAAAAGCGCTCCACGGAACCAAGCAAAGCGCGGTGAACCATCAGCGGCTCATGCTTCGCCCCATCTTCCCCGATGTATTGCAGTCCGAACCGGGCTGGCAAGTTGAAATCGAATTGCACAGTGGTGAGTTGCCAAGGGCGCCCAATCGCATCAATTAATTTGACGTCGATTTTGGGCCCGTAGAACGCAGCCTCGCCATCGATTTTTTTAAACGGAATATTCATGCGCGTCATGGTTTCGGCCAGCGCGGCGGTGGCGCGTTGCCAGTCTTCCGGTTTGCCGGTGTAATTTTCGGGGTGGGACGCGTCCCAGTCACTGAGTTCAACCTCAAATTTGTCGAAGCCAAAAGTCTTCATTACCGCGAAGGCAAAATCCATGCAGGCTTCCACTTCGCTTTCAATTTGCGAAGGCATGCAGAAAATGTGCGCATCGTCCTGAGTGAAGCCTCGAACACGTAGCAGCCCGTGCAGCACGCCGCTGCGCTCGTAGCGGTAAACCGTGCCAAGCTCCGCGAGGCGAACCGGCAAATCGCGATAACTCTTCATGCGCGCTTTGTAGATGAGAATGTGGCCCGGACAATTCATGGGCTTCAATTGATAGTCGGTTTTTTCGACTTCCACCGGGCCAAACATGTTTTCGCGGTAATAACCGGTATGCCCGCTGGTCTTCCACAAATCGAGCTTCATGATGTGTGGGGTGGCGACCAGGTCGTAGCCGCGGTGCAACAGTTCGTCGCGCAGCCAATCCTCCATAATCTTGCGGATCAACCCGCCCTTGGGATGCCAAAAAATCAGCCCGGGCCCAGCCTCTTCTTGAATGCTGAAAAGATCCAGCTCCACTCCCAGCTTGCGGTGATCGCGGCGCTTGGCCTCTTCGAGGCGATGCAAATATTCGTCGAGTTCTTTCTGGGTGTAAAAAGCCGCGGCATAAATGCGTTGTAACTGTGGATTTGCTTCCTGGCCTTTCCAATAAGCGCCCGCAACGCTCATCAATTTGAACGCGGTGATCCGCTTGGTGGAAGGAATGTGCGGGCCACGGCAAAAATCAATAAATTTCCCGGTGGTGTAAAACGAAACCACGGGCTCGGTGGCTTTTTCTTCCACGAGCTCGCACTTAAATGTCTGATTCGTTTTTTTGTACAGCTCGATGGCTTCGGGCTTGGAAAGAAGTTTGCGTTCGTTCGGCAGGTCTTGCGCCGCAAGCTGCCGCATCTTCGCGTCAATCTTGACCAGGTCTTCCGGAGTGAACGGCTCTTCACGCAAAAACTCATAGAAAAAGCCCGTATCGATTGGGGGCCCGATGCCCAGCTTCACGTCAGGGAAAAGTTCCGTGACGGCCGCCGCGAGAAGGTGAGCAGCTGAATGCCGGAACACGTACAGCGCATCCGCATCCTTTTCCGTGAGGATCTGCAACTTCACATCGTAGTCCAGCGGACGACGCAGATCGATCAATTCGCTGTTGTCTGTAGCATTGGGATTCGGCACGCCATTACCGGCGGAGATGCGTGCCACGAGCGCTGCATCCGCAAGGCGCGGAGATATTTTGCGGGCAATCTCCAGCGGCGTAGTGCCTTTGGGCACTTCCTGAACTTTGCCGTCCGGCAATGTAACGTGAATCTGATCCATTTAACATTTCACCTGGAAGGAGAACCACAAGCTTATCGGCGGCTCGCACTGTGGTCAAGGAAAGGCGCGACCAAATTGCGAGCGCAATGAATTCAAATTGGGAGAATTACGAGAATTGCTTCGCCGCGGCAATTTCTTCGACGATAGTCTGGGTCGCGGCGCGAGGATCGCGAGCCGCAAGTATGGGGCGCCCCACCACGATGAAATCCGCTCCGGCACGGATCGCTTCCGCGGGCGTCGCGGTACGAGACTGATCATCGCGCTGCGCTGAAGACGATTCGTCTTTCGGGCGCACCCCTGGAGTCACGATAAGAAAATCGCGTCCGCACGCTTCGCGGATCGCCAAGGCCTCCTGTACGGAAGCTACGACGCCATCTACACCTGCTTTTTGCGACATTACCGCAAGCTTGGTCGCGCGGTCCGTGACCGGGCCGGCTATGCCGACTTCCAGCAAAGCCTTGTCGTCCATGCTGGTCAAAATGGTCACCGCGAGGAGCCTGGCGCGATTGGCGCCCATCGCCACTCCCGCGCTAATGGCTTGTACGCCGGCGTGCAGCATGGCGCTGCCGCCCAGGGCATGCACGTTGAGCAACTCAACGCCTGGCAACGAAGCAGCGGAAAGGACTGCCCCTGCGACCGTGTTGGGTATATCGTGGAATTTCAAATCCAGAAAGACGCCGACATCCAGTGCGGCGATCTCTTTAACTGCCGCAGGTCCGGCTGCCGTGAAAAGCTGGCCGCCGATTTTAAACATGCCCACAAGTGGAGCAATCTGCTTGGCGAACTTTACCGCCGTTGATAACGAATCAAAATCGAGGGCTACGATCAGATTACTTCGCGGATGAGCGTCAAAGGTCAAGGTCACGTTTGTGGCCCCGGCCTTCCGGGGCTCTCTAGGGGCGCTGCGGTAACTGCATTAATTCCAACCGGACCCTCGTGACTCCGGCATGGGTTAAGCCGATCTTCCTGGCCACGCGATAGGATACATCAATTTCGCGTCCCTCTTGGTAAGGACCGCGGTCATTAATTCGTACTACCTCAAATTTTCCATTCCTGACGTTCACTACCCGGACCATAGATCCAAACGGGAGGTTAGGGTGCGCCGCGGTCAGGGCCTCGGAGTCGAACTCTTCTCCGTTAGCTGTCGTCTTACCGTCAAAGTTAGGCCCGTACCAGCTGGCGTTTCCTACCCAGGTCTTAAGGGGCTTAACAGGTTCGTTTGACCGGGCCACCAAAGGCGCATCAATGGATTGGGCGGCCAGGAACATCACCGGTATCCACAGGAAGAACGCGTAGAGGATGTGAATCGAACGTCGTATATTGTGTCTTTTTCGCATCATCATACTGAAAAGTCTACCAGCCCCTGTCCGACCGGTCAATCCAACTTAGGTACCAAAACTTCAGTTAAACCCTGTATATTCTGTACATTAAACCCTGTAGATCGCCTCTCTAACTGCCAGGCTAAGTCTCCTATCGCACCTGGCCTCACGAAGCTAGCCGTGCCCACTTGGACAGCCGTAGCTCCCACGGATAAGTACTCAAGCACGTCGTCTACCGTCTCGATGCCCCCCAGTCCTATGATTGGGATCTTGACGGCCTTGGCAGCTTCCCACACCAGCCTCAGGGTTATTGGACGTATTGCCGGGCCTGATAGTCCCCCTGTAGGGCATCCCAGCCTGGACCTGCGGGTCTTGACGTCAATCGACATGGCTGGGTAGGTGTTGGCTACCGTCAACCCATCCGCTCCAGCCTCCTCCGCTGCTTTGGCGATAACCCTAATGTCTGTAACCAGCGGCGACAGCTTCACCCACAGGGACCGGGTCTCCGCCGCTTGCCTGGCGACGCCCACCACTTGGGAAACCATGGCGGGGTCGCTACCAAATTGGAGGCCACCCTGCTTTACATTGGGGCAGGAGATATTAAGCTCATACCCGGCAATTCCCGGAGCATCTTCGAGGATGCGGATCACCTCGGCGTACTCCTCAGGTGAATACCCGAAGATGTTAACTAATACGGGGGTGACGAATTTCCTTAGTACTGGAAGTTTTTCCGTGACAAACGCGCGAACTCCGATGTTTTGCAGCCCGACGGCATTCAGCATTCCTGAAGGCGTGTGGCACAGCCGGGGAGCAGGAGAACCCTGTATAGGGGTGAGGGATAACCCTTTAGTAACAAATCCACCGATTGTTTCTAAATCGATAAGATGGGCAAATTCGACGCCGTAACCGAACGTTCCACTCGCCGCAATAATGGGATTTCTGAGGCGCAAAGCGCCGATGTTAACGCTGAGATCGACAGGGCCAGCGGAGGTCACATCGCCCTCAGAATAACACGAAGCGCGGCCGACGCGGCGGACAATTCCCGCAGAAAACGCTACGCGATTGTGAGAAATTTTTTAGCGATCGCTAGGGGTGTTGGCATCGCTCGTTGATCGTGTCTGCGAAGATCCCGCTCCTCGCGCTGAGTGAAAACCCTCAAGCGCTTCTGCCAATGTTCTGCCGTCTTGTGTAGCCAGCGTGATTCCGCAAAGAGTTGCAAGGGTTGGCGCAATGTCCGCAGGCGTAGCCGTTTCATAATATCTCCCACGACGAATTCCCGGTCCCATCAAAATCACGGGAACGCGTTGGTCATAATAATTCGGTGTCCCGTGCGAAGTGCCACCGTTGCGGCCCGGTTTTCCTGGCGCTGAATAATCCCAGATCCAGTACGGCTTGGGAACGATAAGCAAATCTCCGCTGCGTGACTTAAGAAAACCGGCAGCTTCAGCGGCGTGTATCGGATTCCGCGTGGCCGGCCGGTCATCCACTTCCTCAGCTTGATATACGCGAGCTACTCCGGGAGCGCTCTGAATAGAATCGATCACAGCTTGCAAAGCATGCGCGTCGCTTTTCAACTTGGCATACGTGTCGGGAGTGAAGTACACGTTGGCCCCGTCGATTTTAGACACCGCTGGCTTTGCGTAATGAAGCGGTTCAAGCGCCTGCTCGATGCGATTTCTTACCTCTTCGACATTGAGGCGCCCCGCATCTACGCCAGTCTTCCTCAAATCTTCAGGCACAGGCGCGACGCCGTGATCCGAGCTGAAAGCCACCACATATTTCCCGCGCCCAACAGTTTTATCAAGATGCGTGAAGAATTCGCCTAAGTCGCGATCCAGGCGAGCCAGTTCGTCCTGCACTTCCCAGCTTCGTGGACCGAAAGAATGGCCGACGTAGTCGGCGGAAGAAAAACTCACGGAAATAAAATCGATACTTGGGCCTCTACCGAGCTTCAGCTTATCCACCACATTTTCCGCCATGTGCGCGAGATAAGTTTCGGCGTATGGGCTTGTGGCCCACTGCAAATAAAACGCACGATCCGGGCCTTTACTATCCGGACCGCCGCGCAGCGGGTGAGGAAATTCCGCGCCGTAACCGGTAGGAGCCCCGGGATTGACCGCGGTTTTGTCATATAGATACGCTGACTCGGGCAGCAGAGGCGCCCACGTCTTACCGTAGTCTTCCGTGATGGGATGCAATTTTACGAATTCAGCGATGAACGGCGCTTGTGGATAGGCTGACGAAGTCTGCCACAAGCCTGTGGCTCCATCCCACCACGTCACAGAATCAGCTTGATGCCCCGCCATGGTGATGGCGGCGCGAGCTTTGAGCGACATCGCCACAATACGAGTCCCCGCCCCAGACTGGAACTTCAACTCTTCCGCAAACGCAGGGATCAGCATTCTGGCGGCGCTGTCTCCCACGCTGTTTGGCCCAATGTTTGGCGTCGACCCATGCGCGCTGCCCGCGGGATCGCCTCCACCAGGAGCGGCCGAGCCATCGTAGGCGATGTTTTTTACCGACGCATCGGCAGTACACGTTATTTCCTTCTGCTGCTCGCGGTCCCACCATTCATTGCCGATCATGCCGTGGCTCGCGGGAAACGCTCCGGTGGAAATGGTGGCATGGCCGACGCAGGTTTCCGTGGAGCCGTAAGGGTAGGCGGCTTCGTGGAACCACGCTCCTTCATCGACGAGGCGCTTCAAACCGCCTGTCCACTGCTGCTGAAATTTATCGACATAATCCCCGCGCATCTGGTCGACCACCAGAATGACCACCAGCTTCGGCTTACTAGAATCGCGAGACAAGTCTTTCGCGCTGTTTTTGCGCGTCCTGGTTTGTACTGCAGAGTTTTGCGCTGCTACCGGCAGCTCCGCGAGGAATACAACGAGCAGCAACATCGCCAAAATCTGACTTGCACGATACACAAATCTCGTGAGCCCACCAGCCATCCGTATTCCTCCCAAAGAACTTGGCAGTCTATCATCCAAATATTACGCCGCGGTTGCATTGGCTGCGGTGCGGCAGCAATGATAGGATTACGCGAACTTATGCGCATCGTAGAAAAGTCTCAGCTCATGTCCGCGTCCGAAATCGATCGCACCATTCAGCGGCTGGCGCACGAAATTGTGGAGAAATCCGGCGGTACGAAGCATCTCGCGCTGATCGGGGTGCGGCGCCGCGGCGTTCCTTTAGCGCAGCGAATCGCGAAAGCCATGCGCGGGATCGATGGCGTGGAAGTGCCGGTGGGAACGCTGGACATTACTTTGTACCGCGACGATCTATCCAAAGTGGCTTCGCATGCGGTGCTGCAATCCTCTGATATTTCCTTTGGCGTGGATAACATGGACCTGGTGCTGGTCGACGACGTTTTATATACCGGGCGGACCATTCGCGCCGCCATGAACGGTTTGTTCGATCTGGGGCGCCCAAAGCGCGTCTCTTTGTGTGTGCTCATTGATCGTGGCCATCGTGAAATGCCCATCGAGGCGCAATATGTTGGCCGCGGCGTGCAAACCAGCGATACAGAAATCGTGGAAGTACGGCTACGCGAGATCGACAGCGAAGAGCGTGTAGTGCTGGTCGATCGCGTCGAGCCGTAGGAATATTTTCATGACCAGTTAATCAGAATTGATCAGCGTTTCGTTGCTGGTCGAACCGTAAGAAGATTGGCCGGTAATTCCATAAGTGATGATGTGACCTACCGTTTTCGCGATCTCCTGGCCCTTGAACCGCTCAGCGCGGACGAATTAACTTTTCTGCTGGACCAAAGCAAGCTGTTTCAGGAAATTCAGCGGCATCCCCTGAAAAAACTAGCCACCTTGCGTGGAAAAACCGTCACTCTGGCGTTCTTCGAGAATTCCACCCGTACGCGCATTAGCTTTAGCACTGCGGCTTCGCGACTGGGCGCGGACACCATGAACCTCCAAGCAGAAGCGTCCAGCCTGAAAAAAGGCGAATCGCTTCTGGATACCGTGTACACACTGAATGCCATGAAACCGGATTGCCTGGTGATGCGCCACGCGGCCTCCGGCGCGGCGGATTTCGTGGCGCGCAATCTTGATATCCCGGTGATCAACGCCGGCGACGGCACACACGAGCATCCTTCCCAAGGGTTGCTGGACGCGCTGACTATCCGGGATCGGCGCGGCTCCATCGAAAATTTGAAGATCACCATTCTTGGCGATATTCAACACAGTCGAGTGGCGCGTTCGAATATTCATTTGTTGGGAAAATTCGGCGGCCAATTCACTTTGTGCGGCCCGGCGATGTGGGTCCCGCGCGAGCTGGAAAACATCGGTCCCCCGGGATGCGTGATTCGACGCGTGTCACGGATCGAGGAGGGCCTCGAAGATGCCGACGTGATTCTGGTGCTCCGGGTGCAAACCGAACGAATGTATGAGCCCACGCTTTCCGCCGAAGAATATATTTTGCTGTATCAACTGAATGCCGAGCGGTTGCGACTCGCCAATCCTAATGCCCTCATCCTTCATCCTGGCCCCATGAATCGCGGAGTGGAAATCTCGCCGGAGGTGGCCGATGGACCGCAGTCGTGCGTCCTCGAACAGGTGACCAACGGCATCGCAGTGCGGATGGCGCTGCTGTTTTTGCTGATGTCCGGCGCCACAGAAGGCGGAGAAGGCGCCCTCGCGGATGAGGCATCGGGTGCCCCAAACGCCTCGCCAGAAAAAAAGGAATCTACGCATGCTGCTGATTAAGAACGGCCGGGTGCTGGATCCCGCAAGTAAAACCGACGCGGCGCATGACATTCTTCTCGACGGCGTAAAAATCACGGAAATTGGCGCGCCAGGAAAGATTCCTCGCGCGTACGATGCAGAAATTTTCGACGCGGCCGGATTGATCATCGCCCCGGGTTTTATCGACATGCATGTGCATTTGCGAGAACCCGGCCAGGAGTCTTCGGAAAGCATCGAGACTGGAACGCGAGCAGCGGCGCGCGGCGGCTTCACCGCGGTGTGTTGCATGCCCAACACGAAACCCGTAAATGACAACGCCTCGGTGACGCGCTTTATTGTGGATCGCGCCAAATCGACCGGCAGCGTGCGAGTTTGGCCGATCGGCGCGGCGTCAGTGGGAAGCAAAGGAGAAAACATTGCCGAAATTGCGGCTATGAAAGACGCTGGAATCGTCGCGGTGTCCGATGATGGCAAGCCCATCGCTACGGCGAAATTGGCGCGCCAAGTGATGGACTATTGCCAATCGCTTAACCTTCTGGTGATTGAACACGCCGAAGATGTTTCCCTGGCGCATGGCGCGGTGATGCGCGAAGGGGTTACCTCCACGCGATTGGGTTTGCGCGGAATGCCTGCCGCGGCTGAGTCGGTGTGTGTGGCGCGAGACGTTCAGCTCGCGGAATTGACGGATGCTCGACTGCACATTGCGCATCTCTCCGCGCGGAGTTCGCTGGAATTGG
>JAUTXJ010000424.1 GCA_030838075.1 Acidobacteriaceae bacterium | reverse complement strand
TGGTCACATACAACTTGCTGCGGTGATTGTCGCCTACCAGCACTTCGCCGATGTTTACCGGCCGGCCTTCCGGCGAGATCGCCCACAACACGTAAGTCAGATACTCGTGACCTAAACTCGTAGGGCGGTCGAGGCCCGAGAATTCCGCATCGATAGAGAGCGTTCCGCGCTTGCTGGCAACCTTGGCCTGACCCATCGCGCTATGCATCAAATCGGTGCCCTGAAAATCAATTTTTGTCGAGCCGCTGCGGTGTCTGTAAGCGACGGCAGGTGTCGATCGACTCACCACATTGATGCGAAACTCCGGCATGGGATTGCCCGAGTCTGCTGTGGCTTGCGTCTGGTATTGCGCTTGTGCGAATGGGCAAAGCGTTGCTGCCACCGACAGGATAATAGCTAGTCTCTTCACGACGATTCTCCTCTGATACTACGGGAACCAGTATGGAGATTTGAGGGAGTCAATACTGTGCGCTAATGCACGTTTCCCAAAGCGGGACAGTACTTAAAAGATACTTCGCGGCGCTTAGATTTGTGTGTGGCTTACGTGCTGCCAAAGCCGGTATGAGTTTGCCTTAGAATCTGGATACGATGAACAAGCCGCCGCCAATGGCGACAACATCTTCCAGCGTGGCGATCACCAGGTCAGGAACTTTAAGGGCCTTCACTAATCCAGTGCGGGCCTGGTAACCACCAAATGTGCCGATAAGCGCGCCCACAATACCCAGAATTCCGCCAAGCAGCAGCGGTTGCGCTCCCGCCGCCGCAATTCCCGCACCGCATAAACCGCCAGTCACAATGCGCGCAATCAGCCCCGGAGGTGCTGTGCGGCTGGGGGTTGACGGAAGCTGATCAGTAATCAATTCGGCAACAGCCAGTAAAACAAAAATAACCATCGCCGCAGTGGAAGCCATGAATGATAGGGGCGTCCCATGCAAACTGAGCCAGCCTCGGTGAGCGGCCCATGCCAGCACAGCAGGCGCCGTCAACGCGCGCAAGCCCGCAACCACACCCAGAAGAAAAGCTAAAAGCCAGACTTCAGAAGCATTCATCCGAAACCTCTTTCACTTATGATTCGCTAACGCAATTTACCCGAAATCAACAAATCCACTGGTTGCACATTCGCTTGCGCACGATTCCATGATCGATAGGCAGCGGAAGGAGGATATAACCGGAACCGATTTTTAGGGAAGCAAGTTGTTTAGCCACCGCGCGAGTAAGTGCGAACCGCCTCAGCTAAGAGGTAGGTGCCGGCTTCATCCAATTGCAGCACAAAGCCCAGCAGAAGGAGATGCCTGGCGGTATATCGCCTTCCGGAGATTTCTTTGTCCCTTTACCGCTGAAAAATGTGCCACCGGCCAGTAGAGCATCTATGGCCACCACCAGATCTCTTCCGGCCTGAGATTTCTGAACATAACCATGCGCGCCCGCGGCGCGCACATCTTTCGATAATCTTTCCGATTCGTGCATCGTGAAAATCAAAATTCGGCAATCCTTGGCCAGCCTGGCTATTTGCGGCGCGGCTTGCAGTCCGCTCATCGTCGGCATGGTCACGTCGAGAATCACAATGTCGGGCTTTAGTCTTTGAACTGCTTCGATGGCTTGCTTTCCATCGTTAGCCTCGCCGCAAATTTCCCATTCCGGCCGGTCACGCGACAATACGCTGCGGCGAACCCCCTGGCGAATAACCTCGTGATCATCGACGATTAAAATTCTGGCGCTCATTTTAGTTCTCGATAGCCACTGAGTTAAAACCCTCAGGGTATTTTCTGGTCTAATGAATTTCGGGCTGGTTAAACAGAAATTATTACTGGCAGGAGACTATTGCACGTACGGTGGTTCCGGTTGCACCGGAAATTATTTCCAGTTTTCCTCCCAATTGCCGCATGCGCTCCGTCATTCCACGCAGACCAACGCCAATGATTCCGCACGCGTCCTGGGCGGATTCGAGCACCGCAGTTGGAATTCCTGTTCCTTGATCGTGGATCTCTATGGTCACTTCGCGGTCTGTTTTGATCAGCCGTACTTGGGCGGTCGGGCTTCCGGAGTGCCGGTGAATGTTCGTCAAGCTTTCCTGCAGAATGCGGAAGATGGCCAGTTCCACGTCGCGATGTACGCGGCCCACGGGTTGAGGCATCTCGAAAGTTGCGCGAACGCCGCTGCGTTTCGAGAATCCATCCAGGAACCACCCGATGGCCATCTCCAGTCCCATCTCTTCTAGCATGGGAGGATAGAGTAAGTAAGACATGGTGCGTACTTCGGTGATCGACTGATCCACCAAGCGGAGACACTCTAAAAATTGCTGCTCCATCGGGGCTCCGGCTGAAGTCTGGTCCGCTTTCAAAACTTCCAATCCCATCTTCAACACCGCCAGGTATTGCCCAACACTATCGTGTAGTTCTCGGCCCAGGTGCCTGCGCTCGTTATCCTGCATTTGTAAAAGGCGCCCGGATAATTCACGCAGCGAACGCTCCGAAGCCCGCAACCTCTGTTCGGCCGCTTTACGCTCGGCGATCTCGTTTTCAAGCCGGATTTTTGTTTCTCTCAGCGCATCGTGCGCCTGCTCTTTCTGTTGCAGCACAGCAATATTTCGCCGCTGTTCCGCGTGGCTATCCAAGGCGGTGTAGCTGTCAGAGGGAATCACATCGGAATGCGCTGAACAGATTTTGAGAAACGGCTCAGTGTGATGGTCGTGCGAAAAACCTTTGATGGGATAGGCACAGTGCAGAAAAAAGGAATGCTCTTTGCCGAGGTCGTTCCACAACTGCTCCAGTTGTATGGCTGCGTCGTATTTTCCGTCTTCCCATAACAGCGCCACCATTTCGCCAAAGGCCACCACTCGGGCGCCGGTCTCGACGGCTCCTCTGGCACGTACCACGACACTACTCAACACTTCCTTGAATCTGGCAGCGTCAGGAAACTCTTCGACCATGAATTTCTGCAACGTTTCCGCCGCATCCAGAACGATGTAACGTCCCTGCCGGATCGCTTTTGCGCTCGACAATCCGCGCGCCTGCAAGCGCCGCTCCAGCGCTTCGCGATGCGCTTGTGTAGCCACTACGATTGCGGCATCTCCGGCACCCAACGCGGTTCCGATGAAGCGGCTTAAACCATCAAGCAGAAAGGAATCGTCGGCATAAAACTGCACGCTGTGGCCGGTATGGGCATCTGGAATTTGGCTAACGGGGGGCACAAATACCGCTTCGAGGCCGGGGACCTTGCTGGTGCTCATTTACACTCTCCGTCGCACAAAGAAGCTCTTCTACTTTTGATGAAGACAGGCCAAATTACTAGCTAACCGCTTAGTCTGGCGGCGGTTAGGTCAGCCGTCAATACCCAAACCCTGGTAGTCGACCACTGAGGTATTGCTCAAAGCGGCGTTGCACCCTTCCGTCGCGCCAAGCCTTCTAACATAAGCCGCGAGTACTGGCGTGCGGTGTTATCATACCTCGCGCTTTCCAAAATCGGATAGGCACGCTTAAGAGACAAAGGCTCCCATGTTGACCGACCCACAACCAGCTCGACAGTCGTCAGCTCAGCTACCAGCTCCCAAGTCGCCCTTGAAGAACCCCATTTTGTACTCTTCCCTGGCCCTCCTAGCCGTGTTGCTGTATGTGCTCTGGATCTTCTTCTCGCGCTGGCAGGAAAATCGCCAATTTCAGCGGCGCGCGTCAGAAGAGCGCTCGCAAAAACAGCTCGAATCGGACCGCCAGACCGTCGATCAACTCGGCGGGAAGGAACTGGCCATTCAGGCTTTCTATGCCAGTCCGGGAATTATCCACCGCGGCGGGACGGTGCAGCTCTGTTACGGCGTGGCCAACGCCAAGACAGTCAAGCTCGAGCCACAAGACAATCCGGTTTGGCCGTCTTACAATCGCTGCGTGGAGGTTGCGCCCAAGAAAAACACTACTTACACCTTGACGATTCAGGATGCTGCGGGTAACACCAAGACCCAGTCGCTAGATATCAAGGTTAAATAATCTATCGTCTACCCCTACGGGCTGGGGCGTAAGGCCGGTGGTTTGCGACGTGGTTTCCCTTGTGGCCGCAATTCCACCCCATCTATAATCATTTATAGCGGGGTTCGGCACTTCCGGACTCCGCCATCTTTTTTTAATCGCTACATGAATAGGTCGCTGACAAAACATGCAAGACCCGCTGGCCAAAATAAAGCAAAAATTGCTGGAGGAAATCGACCAGCTCTCTCACGAGTTGAACGTTGATTTGCCCAAGGAAATTGCCATTGCGCGTGCGCATGGCGATCTTTCGGAGAACGCCGAATACAAGTACGCCAAGGAGCGGCAGGGGTTTGTCAACGCGCGCATCGGTCAACTGAAAAAGCGCCTGGGCGATCTGGGCATGCTGAACCTCACGAACATTCCAAAGGACCGCGCTGGCTACGGATCGCGCCTCACGGTTCTGGATACCCAGCGCGACATCAAGATCGAATACAAACTGGTCAGCACCGAAGAGGCCGACGCGGAGCATGGCCTGATTTCTACCACCTCGCCCATTGGCAAAGCGCTTCTCAATCGAAAAGTCGGCGATGAAATTGAAGTGGCCACGCCCGCAGGCAAAAAAGAGTTTGAAGTCGTCCGGCTGAAAACTATTCACGAAGAAGTGTAACTCTTGCGCGTGGTGTCCCGTCGTAATTGTGACGTCGCATGCCGGCGTATATTGACTGCGTGATGAGGCCTTATGTACTGGGGAGCAGGCCCGAATCTCGGGCTTTTAACCGTTCTCGGCTATTTATTTTTTGTTGCCGGCGCTGCGTCCATGTGGCGTGCACGTGAGGTTGTTTACTTTTGGCTCTACAGCGAAGCGAGCGCAACGCGCCGCAGCCTTTCACGCTACACTCCCATCGGCCCGTTCTACAGCCCGCGCAAACAATCGCGTTTAAAAATTCTGCGCAATTGTTTATTAGCTTCGCTCAACCGAATGCCACGCTCTTCGATGCTTCGCTCTGCAGTGTTGATGGCTATTGCTGTTCTGCTTGTTTCCCTTGACTTTTTCTTCTAACGGTTTCTTTGTCCCCGGTGCAGACGTGAAGAGTGCCCAGCACAGGGCAAAAGAGTTTGACATTCCATTTTATTGTATATACAATTAATCTTGACGATTGAGTTCGACCGCGACAAGAATATCGCCAATATCGCCAAGCACGGCGTTGATATGTCTGCCGCAGCTGAATTCGACTTCGAAACGGCCTGACATGGACCGATACACGCAAGAGCTACGGAGAAATGCGCACCATAGCCGTCGGTTTCATCGCCCATCGTCTGCATGTTTTGGTTTTCACTATGCGTGGCCGGAAGTTACGGGTTATTAGCTTGCGCAAAGCGAATCGCAAAGAAAGCGCAGCGTATTATGGCAAAAAATAAAAGACCGCGACATGTCAGCGCGAAAGATTGGGACGCTGTTGATTCGCCGGCATTAAGTGCGGACATTCTGGCTGAGTTAAGACCAGCGCGTGACACATTTCCTGAGCTCGCGGAAGCATCCGCAAAGCGCAAACGTGGTGAGCGCGGCCCTCAGAAGAAACCGCGCAAGGTGCTGATCTCACTCCGCGTGGAGGCTGGCACGCTGGAAGCCTTCAAAGCCAAGGGCCGCGGCTACCAGACCCGTATGGCGGCAGTGTTGAAGAAGGCCGCGAAGCAATCTTGAAATGGGAAAGTTGTTCCTACGTGGCACGCAGCAGTTTCGCTACGTCCGTAACGGGCGTGCGTTTACAAACTTGCACCGCTTTGCCATTCTGAATTCCTAGATGAAACCAGCACTGATCGTTCATGGCGGCGCGTGGGATATTCCTGACGTCGCCGTTTCCGCTTGTAAATCAGGTTGCGAACGCGCGCTGACCGCTGGTTGGCAGATCCTCGAAGCCGGTGGCTCGGCGCTCGACGCCATTGAGGCCGCGGTAGTCATTCTGGAAGACGATCCGGTCTTTGATGCCGGCTACGGTTCGCATTTGAATCTCGATGGACGAGTCGAATGCGACGCCATTGTAATGGATGGCTCAACACTTCGCGCCGGGTCCGCCGCGACTTTGCAACATGTGCGCAATCCGGTGCGCCTCGCTCGCAAAGTCCTCGAGAATTGTCCACACATGATGCTAGTCGGCGACGGAGCGGAGCGTTTTGCGCAAGAGCAGGTAATCAAGTTGTGCGCCAACGAGGAACTGGTCACCGACGCCGAACGTGAGGCGTGGTCGAAATGCAAGATGGGCAAACACGCATCGGTGTTTCATCGCGGGCACGAACAAGGCACTGTTGGCGCAGTAGCCATGGATCGGAATGGTCAGCTCTTCGCCGCTACTTCCACCGGCGGCACATGTTGCAAGCTGCCTGGCCGTGTAGGTGATTCGCCGCTGATCGGCTGCGGGTGTTACGCGGATCACGAAGCTGGGGGTGTTTCCTGCACCGGCTACGGCGAAGCCATCATGAAAATTGTGATGGCCAAGACCGCCACCGATTTTCTTCGCCAATCGTCTGAATCTGCAATGAGCGTCGCCCGCGCGTCTGTCGATCTACTTGCAAGCCGCACCCATGCTACAGGTGGTCTTATCCTTCTTGATCGCCAAGGAAATCCCGGATGGGCTTTCAACACCCCGCGCATGTCTTATGGCTACGTTCAAAGTGATGGCAGCACCGTTACGGGCGTGTAGCAGAAATTTTCGAACCAACTAGGTAGGACCGCTAGACAAGAATCAAGAATCATTGGCTTGCATCTCAATCTGGCACCTACCTATCAAGATTGTTTAACCCATTTTGCTAGAATGAAAGGATGACGACCGTACAGCGCGAGCAACTCGAGGCGGACGTTCTCATCGTTGGCGCGGGACCGGCGGGGTTAGCCTGCGCATTACACCTGGCGAACCTTATCAAGAAACATAACGAGGTCGGAGGCGCCGCGGGTGGTCCCCCGTTATCGACAGAAAATATTTACGTCCTTGAAAAAGGGCGCGAAGTCGGGGCTCACCAGCTTTCCGGCGCGATCATGAATCCCAAAGCGCTCGCTGAGCTGGTGCCAGACTTTAAAAACTCCGCTCCGCTGGACACTCCGGTTACCGACGACGCGGCATTATTTTTTACCAAAAATTCTTCCATTCGTTTTCCGCTGACCCCGCCGCCCTTCAAAAACAAAGGCAATTACGTTGTTTCCCTCAACAAAATTGTGAAATGGATGGGTGGGCTGGTCGAGGCCGCGGGCGTAAATCTTTTTACGCAGTTTGGCGGCGCGTCGCTGATCTACGAAGGCGACGGAATCGCCGGGGTCATCACGGAAGATAAGGGTGTAGATAAAAACGGCAAGCCGAAAGCCAACTACACGCCCGGGTACGAACTACGCGCAAAAGTAACGGTGTTGGCGGAAGGAACGCGCGGCTCCCTGACCAAACAATTGGTGGAGAAAAAAAATCTCGCCAACATTAATCCGCAGACCTACGGCTTGGGCATCAAGGAATTGTGGGACGTGCAGCCCGGCAGCATCCTGCCGGGTTTCGTGGCGCATACGCTGGGCTGGCCAATTTCCACCGACATGTATGGCGGCGGGTGGATTTATGGGCTGTCGAACAATCGCGTATCCATCGGACTCGTGGTAGCGCTCGAATACGGCGATCCGCGATTCGATCCTCACGCGGCATTTCAGCAGTGGAAGACGCATCCGTGCCTCAAGAAAATTCTCGATGGCGGCAAACTGGTGCGTTACGGCGCAAAATCCTTGCCCTACGGCGGCTGGTACGCCATGCCACGAAATTATCTTGATGGCGGGCTGATCATCGGCGATTCCGGTAGCTTCCTCGACTCGCAAAGACTCAAAGGAATTCACCTGGCGATGAAAAGCGGGATGCTTGCGGCGGAAACAATTTTCGACGCGCTGAAAGCAGGCGACACATCCGCGAAAACCTTGAGTGTATTTCCCCAAAAAGTCGAGCAAAGCTACATCAAAAAAGAACTGTGGGAAGTTCGCAATTTCCATCAATCCTTCCAGCATGGTTTGATCCCGGGATTGTTCCAAACCGGCTTACAGTTCATTTCCGGTGGGCGCGGGCTCATCGATCCGATGCGCAATCACGCCGGCTACCAAGCTTACAAAAAACTCGATCGCGCGGCAGCGGGCGCTCCTCAGAGCGAGCCAGAACGCTTCAAGGGCGACGGCAAACTGACCTTTGACCGTTTGACGGACGTCTATCACTCCGGCACGCGCCACGAAGAAGACCAGCCTTGTCACCTGATCGTTCGCGATTTAAATGTTTGCGCGACAAAATGCGTCGTTGAATATGGCAATCCTTGCCAATATTTTTGTCCCGCGGCGGTTTATGAAATGGCCCGGGACGCGAACGGCCGGCAAAAATTAAAAATCAACGCCGCCAATTGCGTTCACTGTAAAACGTGCGACATTGCCGATCCGTATCAAATCATCGATTGGGTGGTGCCGGAAGGCGGCGGCGGGCCAAACTACGAAGGCATGTAGTCCAAGTCAGCAAGCGCCTGAATTCAATTGAGTCTCGCCGAATCAGTTTTACTCGTTCCCCGCGCTCATCGAATTTACTCACGAATACAATGGTTTTGCGCCGATTTTGCACCCAACTTAGTTCTCAATGTCCGGTAACCCGGGTGGATTCAATAGGTCGATGCAACACTAGATCGACGCCAACTTGCAGAGAACTCAACAGCCAAAATCTTTTAATTCAAACAAAAGCACTGCCCTGTCTAGGTTTGAATCGACTGTAGCCGGTTCTCCAGGGGAAGTGCTGTCGGATCAAACGATTCGGAAGTGTTGCATCGACCGGTTGAGCTGGCACGACTTACCGGGACCTAGAGCATTTATGGGACAGCTCTTCGGCCTTTTCCGTCAAGTGGTGGTCTAAGTGAGCGAGAATAGGGCGGGACGATGCTGCGAGTGCAAAATTTCTCTCCCCGAACCTATCGGACAGGAGAATGCGAAATGCCGCTAGATCACACCAAGGCCGCTTTGATTTCTCTGGGGGCAAAACTCAGCGACCGATTTCTGTATCGCTTGCAGCTAATACTGGACTACCTGCTGGTCGGGCAATGGACAAAGCAACGTGGACTTAAGCGGGACCAGTGCGTCTATCGGCGGCGGGAACAGGTCTGGGAAGTTATCGTTAGGCAAGTCACAAACAGGCAAGTACTTTATTTGGAGTTCGGCGTATGGAAGGGTGCGGCTACCCACTGGTGGTCGGCGCATCTGCGGAATCCCGCTTCCATCCTCCACGGATTCGACAGCTTTGAAGGTCTGCCGGAACACTGGCGGCCCGCAGTTCCCTATGGAACATTCGACGTTGGTGGAAAAATTCCAAAGATAGACGATCCTCGCGTGCATTTCTACAAGGGCTGGTTCAATCAGACGCTTCCCGACTATACGCTCCCGCCGCATGAAGTGCTGGTTGTGAATATGGATGCCGACATTTACTCCTCCACAAAATATGTGCTCGACTTCCTAGAAGCCCACATCCGTCCAGGAACATTCATTTACTTTGATGAGTTCGCCAGTCCACAGCATGAATTGCGAGCGTTCGATGAGTTCCTTACGAAGACCGGCGCCAAAGTTCGGATTATAGCGGCGACCCCGAGGTTCTGGGAGGTAGCGTTTGAGGTGCTGTAGAAGCGAAGAGCGGCGGCACCTCGGCGATAGCTCTTTGAAGCTCAATAGTTCTTATACAAAATCCCGAAGCGAGGCCTTTGGCGAAAGCCGTCCCTAGGGTTGGTGAGCAGATTTCGGCAAGTTATTCAACGTACCCCCATCAAATTAGGGCTCAGAAAATCGCTGATCGGTGAGCGCGGTTGGAACAAAATTCCTGTACCGTCTTACACATTTGCAGCATCAAATGCAAATTCGCGACGGCTTGGCAAGGCCGCTTGCTCTTTTCACGCTCCTGTGGCGGATCAGAAGCGTATATCCGATACTGTGGCCGTTAAGCCAATCCCGTGTTTCTCATTCAAAGAAGGAAATCGGATGGAAAGCTCAGCCGGGAAACAGCAACCTATGGCAGGAGGTATTATGGCTACTGCCGAGCAAACGTACTTGCGCACCGAGCTGGAACAACGCCGCGAGCGCCTTCACGAGGCTTTGCATTCACCCGCCGCCGATGCCTCTCTTTCTCAATTGTTGAAGGCAGTGGACGCCGCGCTAAGCCGTATCAATCAGGGAACCTTCGGGCTCTGCGAGACGTGCCACGACAGCATTGAAGCGGAGCGCCTGCTGACCGATCCGTTGGTACGGTTCTGTCTGGACCATCTTACGAGCGCCGAACAGCGTGCCTTGGAGGATGATCTTTCCCTGGCTGCCCGCATCCAGCGCCTTCTCTTGCCGAAACCC
>JAUTXJ010000393.1 GCA_030838075.1 Acidobacteriaceae bacterium | reverse complement strand
GAGCTGGCCGTAACTGATGCTTTTGCCGCCGCCCGAGACGATGGCATCGGCGACGGTAAGCTTGGAGACGGGAACACCAAGTTGCGTCGCGGCCAGGCCCAACAGCGCCTGGTGCGTGTAGGCGGCTCCTTTGCGAACGTTGGCCATGCCATCCAGAAAGCCTGCGGAAGCGCCGCCGTCCGGCGTCCTGTCGGTGTCACCGAGGACGAACGAGATGGTTTCCGGGCGCGCGCACAATTCTTCGGCAATGGTTTGGGCGTAGTAGGCGCTCATGCCTGTGCCAGTTTCGGTTCTGCCGGTGCGGGCGAGGATGGTGTTGTCGCTACGGATTTCGAGCCACGAGGCGAGCACGGAGGGATCAAGCGACGTGGGGCTTTCGGCGGCATGGAGGGAAAGTCCTGTGGGAATCGAGAGCGAGACGAAAAGAGTGCCGCCCATTTTTACGAAGCCGCGGCGCGTGATGGGGGCTGTGAGTGGCGTGAGGATCGTGACTGACGCGACTGGCAATTCGCTGGACGCTTTTATTTTTGGAGTCATCGAGGCGCCCGCTTTCCCGCGCGCATCGCGGTGGCGGCGCGTTGCACGGCATCGATGATCGCGGTGTAGGTGCCGCAGCGGCACAGGTGGGGCGATGGCGGCGTGTTGGTGAAAGCATCCTTGATTTGAGCCACCGTTGGATTGGGGTTCTTGGCGAGCAACTGCACCGCGACGATCATCATACCGCTTTGGCAGTAGCCGCATTGCGGCACCTGTTCGTCGATCCACGCTTGTTGGACGGGATGCAGGGTTTTGGCTGCATCGGCCGCGCTCAAGCTCTTCTCCGCCGCCCAAACGGCCGGCAAGCCTTCGATGGTGGTCACCTGTTTGCCCACGGCGTAAGAGATCGGTGTGATGCACGCGCGGACTTCTTCGCCATCGAGCAGCACGGAGCACGCCCCGCACTGCGCCATCCCGCAACCGAGGCGCGGACCGGTTAATTTTAGCTCGTTGCGAAGCACGAACAGCAAAGGCGTCTCCGCCGCCGCGGACACAACCTGCTTCGCGCCGTTCACGGATAGCGTAAGTTCATTCGCCATGAGTTTGCCTCCCGAGAAGCCGGATTTCGAAGTTTACTAGCGCCTGCCATCTTCGCCAACTAATCCCAGACTGACGAAAGCATTTGAACGTGCTGTGAGTACTCACTCATTTGTACGATGCACGGATCCATCACTTGGTTATGCCGGCCCAGAACATTTGAAAGCCGGTATCCCGGTATCGTTTCGCTTTGGATGGGTTCGACATCGTAAGGTCTATCGTCGCCTCTACCAAGGCTGCTAACGACTTCGAGATTAGTTCCACCGGGAGATCATTCCGAAAGACACGCTGCTCAATCGCGCCACGAATCATGATTTGGAACTCGACGAACGGCGCGCCACCGGCGTCTTTAGACTCTTTGGTGAGTACCTCCGACACTTGTAGTTGCGCCAGCACCTTGCGCTGCCTGGGATTCGCAATGCCCCAATTCACATAGCCATCCCAAACATGTCGCAGCCTGGTACGAACATTCTTCTTCCGGGGGAAATCCGACATCATGGCGTCTGCAAGTTCGAGCTTGATCTCCCGGTAAAGGGCGTTGATCAGATCATCCTTAGTCTTGAAGTACGTAAACAGAGTTCCCTCGGCGACGCGGGCTTGTTTTGATATCTCTGACGTTGGGGAAGCGGTAAGACCGCGCTCCGCAAATAGGCGGGTCGCGGCGTCGAGGATCGCATTTCGTTTGTCTTCGCTTTTAGGACGAGCCACTGGGCTCCTGTATTACTGAGTGCCTACTCAATAATACATAGGAAGCTTGCCGCTGGCAAGACTAGGCGTGGCCGAAACGCGAATAGTTCCGTACGCGGCCCACGTTTTGACCGTCATTGCAGCCAACTGCGCGCTGGAGGGCTTTGACACTTCAGGCTGGGTTTAGCGCCGTTTCAACAATCATCGTCAACACGTCACACAAATTGTTAGATGGATGTCCCATGACCACGTTTCACAATCCCATGTAAACAATTTGTCACGGCAGATCACGCTCATATTACGTCCATCCCGCCAATTTCGAATGATCCGCTCGCACGATCGGTCTCCAAAAAGAACACCATTATGTCGTTTGGGTCGATGCCCACTTCGCAGAGTTTTTCGACCAGGGCGGCAACAAGACCTTTTTTCCTATTGGTGTCAGTCCCCGAAGATACCAGCACTTCAATCATCAAAATCTGGTCGGTGCGTGGCTTGGGCAGTGCGGGGTAGTACAGATCAACCTTGAAGTCACTTGGTCCCAACGAAGGAAACGTTGGAAAAAGTCGTCCTCTGGATATCCAGCAGCGATGCTTGCAGCGTGGATGGCTCTGGAAAAGCGGTCTTTCTCGCTGGTTGACCCATTGGACTTCATCGTTACGGTAAACAAAGGCATAGAACCTCCCGATTGCTGGATATTTCTGCCTCGGACAGTGACTTGGTTCCTCCTGGTGTGGGAACTTCTTGCGAAGTCCTAGCTACTTCGAGACCGCACGTGCTGCACTCTCAATTACATCTGCAACTTCCTTGGGATGTGAGACGTAGACTGAGTGGCTGGCGCCTGCGACTTCGACCGTGCGGCTATTGGCCCGCTTGCCATACC
>JAUTXJ010000366.1 GCA_030838075.1 Acidobacteriaceae bacterium | reverse complement strand
TTGTGGCGAACGACGACTCGAACCTCACGGCCCGTCAGGGCTCAACTCACTGAACCGCCGTATGCGGACCCGCATGTACGGTGGTGTGGCAGGGGAGGACGGGCAACCGTCCCCCCTATGCCGATTTTACGACGAGGCAGGTCACCAGAAAACCATCCCCGCATATCCCACCACTGCGGAAGGAT
This sequence comes from Acidobacteriaceae bacterium, assembly GCA_030838075.1. Classification (GTDB taxonomy): domain Bacteria; phylum Acidobacteriota; class Terriglobia; order Acidiferrales; family UBA7541; genus Acidiferrum. Next base: position 18,561 of record JAUTXJ010000366.1, on the reverse strand, counting down.
CTCCCGACTGGTCAGCTGACGTGGCATAGCGAATTAATTCGGCGTTGCTGGCGTTCACTAACTTCAAAGCGGTAAGCATCGCGACCGCGGGGCCCAATCCGCACATGGAAATCTCTTCCTTCCTGCAGACATCGTACAAGGCACGCGCATCCATGCTCAACAATTGTTCAATGGCTTTGCGGTCTTTCACGCGAGTTGCAGCGTCATCCTCGTAATGATTCAGGTCGGAGCTGGTCACTAATAGAACATCCTGCCTTTCCGTCGCGAGCACCGCGCCAATCGCTTCTCCCACGCTCACCAAAGTTTCAAAATGTGCGGTTCCCAGCGCAATTGGCACGAACTGGAAATCTGGTTGGAGCACTTGCAGAAAGGGGATTTCAACTTCCAAAGAATGCTCTTTGCTGTGGGCCACGGGATCTTCGGTGAGCAGCGGACAAGCTGCTTTGAGCTTCCTGGCCAACTCATGATCGATTTGCGCGTCACCTAACGGGGTACGCCATGCGCCATCCGAAATAATAGCGGCGGGCGAGCCCGGGGGACGATGCCTGACGCCGAGTATCACAACTTTTGTTGGTATTCGGATGCTGGAAAAAACGGCGCCGGCGACGTGGCCAGAAAACATCAAACCGGCGTGCGGAACCAAACAGGCCTTTACGTTTCGCACCGGAGGTCCATCTGTTGGGGTGGTGTGCTCATGGATCTGAGCGGACAATTCAGCGGGATCAGAAGGATAAAAACGGCCGGCAACAGCGGGAAGACGAACCATCTGCTCGCCAATTACAGGGCTTTGGAAGGTCTGCCCTTGAGCTTGATCACTTGGAGGCTGGCCGGATCGTACAGCACAGTTATTTTGTCACCGTATTGATATCCGCCCTTATCAACAATTGCCTGCATCTTGGCGGCTGCTTGCGGCGAGAGAGCAAAAGTCTGAATCGCCATATCGTTGCCCTTGGCGCGCACGGTGATCTGCGCGACATTCGCGTTCATCACGTAGCCTTCAAATTTGCTTAACCCCGTTGGCTTGGGCTTTACGGCATTCACCACCATTGGCACGGCGGTATCTAACACGATCGGCACAACCGTTGCGGGAGTCTGCGCTTGCGCGCGGGGGCACGTCAACATTCCGGCTAACCCCAGTGACAATGCCAATCCGGCTTTAAACGAACTTTTCATTCCATCTCATCCGTGGCGATCCGCAAAGACTTCAGGAATCGCATATCCTGCGGGGTCATCGACAGCCGTGCGGGAACTTTCCTGTTCACTTCGCTTTCTTCCATGAACGAATCCTGATCCACCTGAATGCGCAGCGATTCGAGGAACCGCCGGTCCTGAGTGGTCAACGAGGTCGTCTCTCCAGACGAGGCATCGCGCTTGGCCAAACCGATGGTGGCGTCCAGCTTCAACACAATGTCGTAGCCGTGCGCGCGCACTCCTGCAATCGCGCCGGTAATGCGGTCAGAGTCGGACACCGTGTCGTTGATCGCGTGTCCCAGTTCGCGGAGCAAGTTCTTCAGGTGATCATCTAGTTGCAAGGTAGTTCTCCCCCACTATTTGGCCATTTTAGGCCCACGTTAGATTGGATACAAGAGAGGTTCAAGTTGTTGTCTCCAATCCGTCCACAGGTCTTTGGTGCAGTTCTGTTGTGCAGTTCTGAGGTGCAGTTCTGGGGTGCGATTTTAGGGCAGCATGGGAGGCCCGCTTATACGTCAACATCCGCGGGAGTCACCTGGGTCGTATGTCTTTTACGCTAAGATACGAGCATGTCTTCCGCAGCAAGCTTGCCGGGCACACGAATCAAACGCGGCGGTTTCAGCCGCTTGTGGCGCACGCTCAAGCAGCTTTTTCATGAAGTTGTGGGCGCAATTTTTGGCGTGCTGGCGTTCGCCTGGTTAAACGCCGCGGTTCGCGCGTGGTCCCGAGATGCTGCTTATTGGCTGGTGGCTATTGCGGCCGGGGTTGGCGGATTATTTTTGTTTTTTGCGTTTACGTCATTTCAGCGCTCGCGAAAAATTTAGCGGGCTGCAAGAGCATCGCGCAACTACTGATCATTTATGTCCGATTCTAATTTCAAACCGTCTGCGCCCGGGGCTCGCCGCTCAGAGCGAAAAGAAAAATTCACCACACTTTCAGGTTTGCCGCTTGAGGCGGCGTACACCGCTGAAAATCTGGCTTCGCAGAATCTTGAAGAGACCGTCGGCTATCCCGGCGAATTCCCCTACACCCGTGGGATTTATCCCACGATGTATCGCGGGCGCTTTTGGACCATGCGCCAATATGCAGGTTTCGCAAGCGCGGCGGAGTCCAACGAACGGTATCGCTACCTTCTCGGCAAAGGGCAGGTGGGACTTTCTGTCGCCTTCGACTTGCCAACGCAAATCGGCATGGATTCCGATCATTCCCTTGCCCAGGGTGAAGTTGGCAAAGGCGGAGTGGCCATCGATTCCATCGAAGACATGGAAATTCTCTTCGACCGCATCCCGCTTGAACGAGTTTCCACGTCGATGACCATCAATTCCACAGCGGCAATTCTTCTTTGCCTTTATGTGGCGGTGGCAAAAAAGCAGGGCGCCAACCTCGGCAAACTTTCCGGCACGGTGCAGAACGACATCCTGAAGGAATATATCGCGCGCGGAACGTACATTTATCCAGTGCGCTCGGCCATGCGCATCGTCACCGACATTTTTTCCTGGTGTAGCCGGAATCTTCCCAAGTGGAACACCATCTCCATCTCCGGTTATCACATTCGCGAGGCAGGCTCAACGGCGATCCAGGAAGTTGCTTTCACGCTGGGAGACGGCATGGCGTATGTGCAGGCGGCCATTGACTCGGGATTGAATGTAGATAATTTCGCGCCGCAGCTATCTTTCTTTTTCAACGCGCACAACGATCTGCTGGAGGAGATCGCCAAGTACCGTGCCGCTCGCCGGTTATGGGCACGCATAATGCGCGAACGATTTCATGCAAAAGACCCACGCTCGTGGCTGTTACGTTTTCACGCGCAGACGGCCGGCTCTTCGCTGACCGCGCAACAGCCTGAAAATAATATTGTGCGGGTGGCAATCCAGGCTTTAGCCGCGGTGCTGGGCGGTTGCCAGTCGCTGCACACTAACTCGCTGGACGAAGCGCTGGCGCTGCCCACCGAAGATGCCGCGCTGATCGCGCTGCGCACGCAACAGATTATCGCGTACGAAACTGGCGTGACCAATACCATCGATCCGGTGGCGGGCTCTTATGCAATCGAGCAACTGACCAACGAAATTGAAGCCGGTGCGCAAACGTACCTCGACAAAATTCACGTCATGGGCGGCCCTCTTGATGGCACATTGCGGGCTATCGAATCCGGTTTCATTCAAGGCGAAATTCAGAAGGCCTCGTACGAATTTCAACGGGCGGTTGAGAGAAATGAACAAATCGTGGTGGGCGTTAACGATTTCAAGGTGGAAGAAGAACGGCCCATTACAATTCTGCGCGTCGAGGAGCAAATCGCACGCGACCAGATCGAGCGGCTCAAAGCCTTCCGTCTGAGGCGAGATTCGGCGCGCGTCAAGACAGTTCTTGCTGAATTGGCTCGGAGAGCGGCGAGTGCTGAGAATCTCTTGCCGGCCATTCTGGAAGCCGTCGAAAATAGCGCTACAGTTGGCGAAATTTCAGATACGCTGCGAAGTGTGTTCGGTGAATATCAGGAGTCCGTCGTAATTTAATTCTCGCCATGAAACTAATCCTGGCTTCCTCCTCGCCGCGTCGCGCTGAAATTTTGCGAGACGCGGGCATGAGCTTTACGGTCATGTCTTCGGCTGTAGACGAAACGCCGATCCCGGGCGAATCGCCTAATGAGTACGTTCATCGGCTGGCGTGCGCAAAAGCAGAACTTGTCGCCGCACGCTCGATAGGTCCTACGATTGTTATCGGGGCTGACACGGTAGTGGTGCTGGATGGCCAAATTATTGGCAAGCCTCGTACCGCGGAGGACGCGCGACGAACCCTGCAGTTGCTCTCCGGTCGTACCCATTCCGTAGTGACCGGTGTCACACTGATTCGTCTTCCGGATGCTGAGCGCCGCGGATTTGTGGAAACCACGCAGGTGCAGTTCTCCGCGATTTCGACGGAAGAAATCGCGCGCTACCTGGCCACTGATGAGCCCTACGACAAAGCGGGGGCGTACGCGATTCAGGGTCGGGCCGGCCGGTATATCCCGCGCGTTGAAGGTTGTTATTTTAATGTGGTGGGCATGCCGGTCGCACGTTTGTGGCAAGAACTCACGGCACTCGGTTGGTCAGACGAATTTGGTGATTGAGTGTCTCGGCGCATCCTGAAGCACAAATCCATTCTTGAGTGCGCACATCGTTCGAACGGCATGTCGGTGTGTCGACAATTGAGCGAAATGTCAACGCGCCGACAACTGCACGAAATGTCGACGTGCCGACAATTACACAAAATGTCGACGTGCCGACAATTGCACAAGATGTCGACGCCGACAATTGCGCTTTGCTGACAGAAATCGTGCGCCAAATCGAAGGAAAGCGTCTTGTTCGGCTAACGAATCGGTTCGAACGAGAGGTGTGCATTCGAAAGCGCGGCTCGTTCGAACGGCCGTCGACCATTCGAATGGCGCGGCTCCCCTTCTTGGAGCGACAAATGAAAAAGGCGGCTCAAGGGCCGCCTTTTTCAAATTGGAAGTATTCACTGCGAATTAAGTTGGCGTAGCTTTATTCTGGCTTCTTCTCATCAGCCGGCTTCTCTGTAGGCAGCGCAGGTTGCGTTGGAGGCACGACTGTCTGCGATTGCGTCTGATTCGCGCCGTGCATGCCTTCCTTGAACCCGCGAACGCCTTCGCCCATGCCACGCATCAATTCAGGAATTTTGCGCCCGCCAAACAGAACCAGAATCACCACCAGAATAATCAGCCAGTGCATCGGAAATTCCATAGCCGCCTCCTACTGCCCTAATAATCGTCGAAATGCACGGTAATATGCCCAACTGGAAGCTAAAGTATAACACGCTCGTCGCCCGCCCGGCGCGTCACCCTTTCGCGGTCGAGGTACTCCAACAGGGGTATTGCATACTTTCTGGTGATCCCAGTCAAGTCTTTGAACGCAGGCACAGAGATACGTTCCCCCTTGCTGGTCTTATACGTCGAAAGCCGCTGTTTCAGATGAGTAAGCGCGTCTTGATGGAAGATCAACTCAGGTGATACTCGAATCAAACTTTTTTCGCGCAGCAGCATATGCAGCAACTTTTCGGCGCGCTTGGCTTCCACGGAAAGGCCGGCAAGCACGTCTTTCACCGCGGGTACTGCCAGACCACCGGCGCGAAATGCCGCTTCGATTTTTCCCTTGGCGGCTTGCTCGTCGGGCTGCAGGGTGACGCCGCTGCCTGCGCGTTTAACAATTTCGCCCTGGACCTCTAACTTTTTCTGAGCGACTAATTCGGCGAGCGCCGCCCGAAATACATCGGGTCTCACACGCCGTCCTATACTAGACCGCAAAACCTCGCGGGTTATTCCAGGCACCAGCGGATTTTCGCGCTGGAAGTTTTCTACTTTTTCGCTAATCGCGTTGCGCAGACTTTCAAAGATGCCGCCGGCTATCAAGAATGGGCGTTCATCGCCGATGCTTTTCACGACGCCGGCAGATGACAGGGCCTCTACGGTTTCCTGAATCTCCGTTTGCGGCCAGCTGGTGTGAGCGGCTATTTCGGCATAAGGCAACCCCATAGGCGCCCGGTCTACCATGCGTGCGAGGACTTGATCACGCGGGCCGTCGCGAAGAGTTTCCAGAAATTTGAGTCTGGCGGTGTCGCGCGAAAGAGGACGGCGCGCCAAGGGGTCAAGAACCACGCCCCCTCCGATGGTAGTGACCGGAGAAAATTGCCGCACGATGAAGCGCTCGCCCGCGGTCAGCACCATTTCATCCTGCAGGCGAAGGTGAGCCAGCGCAGTTTGTCCGGGTGCAAGCTCGCCGGCGCCGTAAAGCAAAATTTCCGCGACGGTCTCGGCGGTGGAGGCATGAAAACGCACGCGCTCGCGATGTTTGAGCTTGTGGGTACCGGGCAGCAACGTAAATTGCGCGTCGATTCTGCGCGTGATGCGCAAGTTTCCAGGCTGCGCTAAGCTCATACCGCGGCGCACCGCGGTGTGAGCGATCCCCGCGAGGTTCACTGCGGTGCGTTGACCGGCGGATGCTAGCGCAACAGCCTGTCCGCTGGTCTGCACGCCGCGAACACGCAGTCGCTCACCGCCAGGCAAGAGTTCCACCTCATCGCCGGTCTGCACAGCGCCTGAGAGCAACGTGCCGGTTACAACTGTTCCAAAGCCTTTCATCGCGAAGGCGCGGTCGATGGGCAGACGGAATGCTCGGGTGGCGTCCTTGCCGCTGACTTGCGAGGCGGCATTCTGCAGAGCGAGCTTTAATTCCGGGAGGCCTGCGCCGGTTTTAGCGCTGACCGGGACAATTGCCGATCTTTCCAGAAAAGATCCACGCACGAATTCTTCAATCTCGAGTTGCGCCAAGGTCAGGCCGTTGTCATCGACGAGGTCGCTCTTGGTCAGCGCGATCACTCCGTATTTCACCCCCAGCAGTCTGCAAATATCAAAGTGTTCTCGGGTTTGCGGCTTGATGGATTCGTCGGCGGCGATGACCAGCAACATCAGATCGATTCCGGCAGCACCGGCCAGCATGTTGCCTACGAATCGTTCGTGGCCGGGCACATCAATGAATCCGAACCTGATTCCTGCGTCTTCCAGAAAGGCAAAACCGAGATCAATGGTTATGCCCCGGCGTTTTTCTTCGGCTAAGCGGTCGGGATCAGTGCCAGTGAGGGCTTGCACTAAGGAAGATTTACCGTGATCTATGTGCCCCGCGGTGCCGACGATCACGCTTTTGAGGTTTGCGGTCATAAGAGATAAATTTTATTTGAAATCTTAGAAGCGTCACAGAAACTACCGCTGTTCGCTTTCGTTCAGCGCTGCGACCACTGCGTGCTAGAATCGGCCCATCCGCATGAGTCGCCTTTGTTGCACGCGTTTCGAACGCGCGGCCCGTAAACTTGGCTGGTTGCGCATCGCCGGCCTCGATGAAGCAGGTCGCGGTGCGCTGTTCGGCCCGGTAGTTGCCGCCGCCGTGATTCTGAATCCCAAGCGGCGCATTGTCGGCCTGGACGATTCCAAGAAACTGGTGGCCGAGCGACGCGGTGAGCTTGCACCGCGCATTCGCGAGCATGCGCTGGCATGGGCGGTGGCGGAGATCGATGCGCAACGCATTGATGCCTGGAATATTTATCAAGCTAGCCGGCAGGCCATGACCGCGGCGCTCAATCAGCTTGCCATTCTTCCCGATTATCTGCTGCTTGACGCCATCAAGCTGGATGTTTTGATCGAGCAAAAATCTCTGATTCATGGAGATGCCCGCAGCGTGTCGATTGCCGCTGCTTCTATTCTGGCCAAAACGCATCGGGACGCGCGCATGCAGGAATGGGACGCAGTCTATCCCCAGTACGGCTTGGCCCGGCATAAAGGGTACGCCACCGCGGATCATCTGGAAGCTTTGCGTCAGCATGGGCCGAGTCCCCTGCATCGCCATTCCTTTGCGCCGGTACGCGAATCCAACTGTTGGGCCGTGGGCGCTACCCAAATTTCGTTCCCGCAGGACGTGCAGCCGACGGAGGGTGGAGCAGAACCCGCCATCGTTCCGTTACAAAATGTTTAATCTAAACGAGAAAAACTCTCTAGTGATGTTCGCCATGGCTTCGCTGTGAAGTTTGCAGGTGTAAACGCTGATAACTGGCTGCTCACAGGGGACTTTGCCTTCATTGACTTGTTTTTCTTCAGCCTGTTAGCGTAACAGGATAGCGTTGCGGGTCACCAACGAACCCCAGCGATCGAGGAGAAGGTCTCGGACAAAGTTCAAAGGTCCGCTGGGATGCCAGTTGGCAGCCCGGTGGTCAAACACGTTTATTGTCCCGGTTAATGCATGGCTTATAACAAAAGCAAATACGTCGAAGCCGCCCAGAAGCTGTTAAATCAGGGCAAAGTTGCACAGGCTATCGCCGAATACCAGCAAGTCCTCAAATTTGAGCCCCGTGATCAAGTCACGCTGATGACTGTAGGAGAGTTGTACATTCGCCAGGGCGAAACTTTCCAGGCCATCGATTATTTTGAGCGGCTCGCGCAGATTTTTGTGGGAGACGGGTTTCTCACCAAGGCGATTGCCGTTTACAAACGCATCGCTAAACTCGCGCCGGAAGAAATTCGTCCGCTAGAAAAACTTGCCGACCTTTACGTGCAGCAAGGAGTGATGAGCGAAGCGCGCCCGCTGTTTCTGCAGCTGGCGGAAATCCATCTGAAGCACAATCGCCAGCCGGAAGCGGTCAATTTACTGAAGAAGCTGCTCATTGCTGAGCCGGATAACTTGCGGATACAGGTGCGGCTTGCCGATCTGTATCAAGCCATGGGGCAAAGCAAGGAAGCGACGGATTCGTACGTGTCCGCGGCGCAACGCGCGTTGGCGCGCGGCGACCAGGCGGAATGTGAAAAATTAGCGGACAAGGCGCTAAAGATCGATCCGCAAAATCTGGCCGCGGTTATTGTCAAAGCGCGTTCGTACTTAGCGCGGGGCAATGTGGCGCAGGCAGCCGAGCTTCTGGAACATGTCCCCGATCTGGAAAAAGGTGGCGAACAGGCCGAGTTGCTTCTCGATCTGTATCTCAAAAGTGTGAATTGGGATAAGGCCACGGCGCTGGCGCTGCGAATTTTTGAAGCCGACGAAAAGAACTTTGGTCTCACGCAAAAAGTTGCCGAGGCGTTGCTGCAGTCCGGTCAAAGCCAACAGGCCATGGCCATCGTGGAGCGCACGCGCATTCCGATGCTGGATGCCGGTGAGCATGAAGCGGTCAGCAAGCTGCTGAATGACCTGGTGGAGCGCATGCCGGGGCGGGTGGAACCGCATGAATGGCTGGTCGATAGCTATGGGCGCACCAGCGATTCATTTCGCCTGCCTGATGCTCTCGCACAGCTTGGCGACGCTTTGGTCGCTAATGGGCAGCTGGAGCGCGCCAAGGAGGTATTCCAACAGTTAGTCGAGCGCGAACCGGAAAGCGATTCTGCCAAGCGCAAGTTAAATGATCTGCTGAAAAAAATGGGTATGCCGGCAGCAGAGTCGGTTGAGCCCTCTGGCGAAAATCTGAAGGCCGAATTGGAGCCACCTCCGGCGCCGAAGATTCACCCGGACCTCCCGGAGCCGGTCTTGGCGCCCGAACCTGAACCTGTAGTGCCCGCGGCAGCAGAACGCGGCGAAGCACCCGCTTCGCTTGACGAAGACACGCAGAAATTTATAACGCAGTCGCTGACGGACGTTGACCTGTTTGCCAGCTACGGCCTCACGCAGAAAGCTATCGGATTACTCGAAGCTATTTTGCGGCGCGCGCCACGCCACGCCCTGACCCTTGAAAAGCTTTTGGACTTCGTTATCGGCGCGGGCGATGACCGGCGCACCGCGGAACTTGCTGCCCGGCTTGAAAAACTGCATACCGAGAGCGGAGATAAGAGCGGCATCGAACGATTTGGAGAATTACGCCGCCGGTTCCAGCGCTCCGCCGGGTTAACGGACGAACAGTTGGCGGCAGCTTGCGACACGGCTTTAACAGAGCGAGCTCCGATCCCCGCCGAATCCACGGACGTCGACAGCGATGAGTTTCCCACGTTCGAAATCGCGCCGGAGCCCGTGGCTGGGGAAGAAGTCTCCGCGCCGGTTCTGGAATTTCCGTCTCCCGCTCCGGTGAAAGCTGCATCGCAACATTCCAGCGTGCATCCAGAGGACGTTCACGAAGTCGATTTGTCCGAAGAGTGGTTGTCGGTGCTTAAGGAAGTCGAACCAGCCAGCGCGGAGGGTCCTGAAGCTCACACAGAAGCTACCGGGCACAAGACTCCGGCGTTTCCAGTTGAATTTGAAATCGCGGCCGGGCCGGTAGCTGAACACGATGCTAAAGCATCGATATTAGAACCTGCAGAGCCGCCATCGTCCCTCGTTCCGTCTCTCGACGTGCCTGCGTTTGCTGAATTCCAGGTCTCGGCGGAGAAACCGCCGGCGGAAACTCACGCCGAAGAGATTGCGTCGCCCGAAGAAATCAGCTTCCCAGAACCTGTAGCAGAAGCGCCCGCCCCTCCCGAGGAGGAGAAAGTTCCGCAACTGGCTGCCGTTGAACAGAGCCACGCGCCTGCAAAACCCGGCGAACCAGAGTCTGAATTCGAACTGGATCAGGATTACGACCTGATCCTGGAACCCGAAGAATTGGTGCCGGCCCATAGCCAGAAGCCGCCCGACGTTCCCATTCAGGTTCACGCGGCGGAGTCCGACGCAAACACTGAACACGAACTTGTGGGCAAAAATTCCGCTGGGCCACCCGCGGGCAGCGATTTTGCTTCCGATCATTTTCTTGCCGACCTCGCGAACGAGATCGAGGACTTGGGCATGGGCGGCCTGACACCGTCGTACTCGAAGGCCTCGACGGAGGCACCGGTAAAGAATATCGACAAATCAAATCTCAGCGACTCCGGGCCTTTGAAGGAAGTCTTTGACGAGTTCCGCGCCGAACTCGGGGAGATGGGTTCGGACGACGAGGATTTGGAAACGCACTACAACCTTGGCACCGCGTTCCGCGAAATGGGCTTGCTGGAAGAAGCCATCAGCGAATTCCAAAAAGTGGCCAAAGCTAACGAGCGCGGCCGTCCTTTCCGTTATGCCATGCAGTGCTGCACACTACTCGGTCTGGCGTTCATGGAGAAGGGCCAGCCGGGCATCGCGGCCATCTGGTATGAGCGCGCGCTGGAGACTCCCGGAGTGGAACCGGAAAGCATTCTCGCCTTGCGGTATGATTTGGGCATCGCCCAGGAATCGGCTGGAGAACCAGAAGCGGCGCTAAAAAGTTTTTCCAAGGTATACGCGATGAATATCGACTATCGCGACGTGGCTGAACGCATCGCCGCTCTCCAGAAGCCAAGCCGCTGACACAGAGTGTTCGTTCGTTGGACGGGTTAGGCGGAGACCCCTCAGTTATGAATCGTGTGTTACGCGCATTGTTGATTATTTTATGTTTTGAAATGGGCGCTCTGCTGCTCTATCTTCCTTGGACGAATTTCTGGGAACAAAATTATTTTCTAAGCCACTTTCCTTCGCTTCTGCCGGTTCTTTTGCATCCGTCGGTACGCGGCTTCGTTAGTGGCATAGGCGTGCTGGATATTTTTTTGGCTTTTGGTTTGATTCGTCCGCGGCCAGAACCCCCTCGTGTTCCCTCCCAGTAAATTTTCCGGCGCACCGATTCTTTGTTATGTCACGGATCGAAGGAGCCTAGCTTGTGCGGATGAAGATCAAATTGAGTCACTACTGAGGCGCATCGCCACTGCTGCTGCGGCCGGTATTGATTGGATTCAGATACGGGAGAAGGACTTTTCGGGCAAAGAGCTGTGTTCCCTGACTCGGGCCGCCGTTGCGCAAACAAAGCAAATTAGCGAACGTGGACGAACGCGATTTCTCGTCAACGACCGTGTGGATGTGGCGCTATCGGTGAATTCCGGTGGCGTGCATTTGGGTGAGCATTCCCTGCCTGTCGACAAGGTTCGCAAATGGGTCGCTTCAAAGCCGGGCCTAACTGAACGTGACAAATTTCTAGTGGGGGTTTCTTGCCACTCGGTTCAGTCCGCTACGGAGGCGGAACGTAATGGTGCAGATTACATTTTCTTCGGCCCGGTGTTTGCGACGCCGTCAAAAGTAGCATTCGGCGTTCCGCAAGGCCTCCAGCGGCTTGGCGAAGTTTGTAGTGCTGTGGCGATTCCAGTTCTCGCGATCGGCGGTATTACACGCGATAACGCTTCGGATTGTATGGCGGCGGGAGCCGCGGGCATCGCGGCGATACGCCTTTTTCAAGACGCGGAAAATCTGGCGAGACTCGTGAGCGAATTACGTGCCAGTTTCCTTTAAGGCTGTGCCACTGCTTTTAGCGGTTCGTTTCGTACTGCATATCACGACCCACGAATACTTCCGCTCGCCAGTCGTCGAACTCACATAGGAATCACATGTGGATCGTTAGTCGAAACTGTCTTGTCGTTCGTATCTTTTGGTAGCAATGTGTAAAAATAGTCTTGGTACTGAACTGCGTTCGGACTTACCACTTGAGTCTCAGTAATCTGTTTATGGTGCCCGACAGCCGTATTCGGATCGTCCATCGACTCCAGCGTCGGTTGCCCAGATCCGAATAAATCGTTCGTTGCCGCTGATGCGGCTCCGAAGCGTGCTCTAAACTTCAAGTCTTCGTCGGTAACCCAACGGATCTTATCGCCCTTACAAACAAAAACATACTCATCGTACGGATCTACAAGGTCTATTTTAGTTGTTTTTTTGATCCTCACTTCCACCGTTACATTCGAGTCGTGCGGGCACTTGACCTTCGCCAGGTTGTAGGGAGATGACTTGGAGAAGCGCGATCGTGCTTGCTCATCTTTGTCGGCCCCGGACTTGTCCAAATCGCAACCGTAATTCAACATTGTCAATACCGCGAGCGATCCAATATGTAAAGCCATCCGAAATACTTTGCTGGTCATGTGGACTTTCCTTTCTTATTCTCTTGGGAAATTAGGGCCCGGAACCGTGGATCATTCTGTAGGACCGAGAAATTTGGGGTATCACGCACAGTGGCTGCGGGGTAGCCTGCAGCTACGGCATGCTCCAACTTATCCAGCGATTTTTTCTGATCTCCCGCCTGGATATAAACCATTGCGGCGTAATACAAGACTTCTGGATCGCGCGGGGCCAGCTTTTCCGCTTCGCCAATGCGAAGCTGGGCCTTTTGCTTTTCGCCCAGCATGGCGTGGTATTCGGCGAGGTAGCTCAACATGTGCGCGTTTCGCGGATTGATTTTGCGCTGCTCGTCGCCGACCTCCAATGCCTTGCGGTAAGCGCCGGCGGCGCGCTCGCGCATTCCGGGCGCCCAATAATACGCGTCTCCCAGGTTCCCCCAGATTTCGTAATTTTTGGCATCCAGAGCGGTGGCCTCTTCCAGTGCGTGGGCCGCATCGGTATAACGTTTGGATTGAAAATAAGCGGTGGCCAGGTTGGACATGCCATCCCCGGTTTTGCGAATCTTCAAAGACTGGTTCAGCGGCTCAATAGCTTCGCTGTAGCGGCCCTGCTGGATGCGCGTACTGCCCAGGTTCGCGTAGCCAACAAAGCTGTCCGGTGCCAGCGACGTCACTTGCGTATACATCTGTGCGGCTTCCTCGAGCCTGCCATTGCGCAAATAAAAAGTGCCTAGCCGGTTGTATCCCGCCCAATAATCGGGGCGCAACGCGATTACCGCCTTGTAGGATTGCTCCGCTTCCTGCAGACGGTTCAAGCTTTCGTAGGCGCGCGCCAGGCCAGATTGCGCGACATCCAGTGCAGGTTCGCTCTGCGAAGCTTGCTGGTATTCTTTGGCGGCCAACTCGTATTTTCCGGTGCCCTGATACACGCTGCCGAGGCAGGTATGGCCCTGCGTCAGGCTGGGATCTTTCTGCAACGCGGTTTGACACGCTTTGGTGGCGTCGCTAACCAGATATTTTTCGTGGGTATGCTCGAATTTTTGCCAATAAGCCTCACCCAAACCTGCGTAGGCGCCCGCAAAGCCGATGTCTTTTTCGAGTGCGTGACGAAACACGCTGATGGCGTTATCGATATTTTCCTCCTTGTCGTAATTCTGCAAGTAGCCCAGGCCCCGCAAATAGAAATCATAAGCAGCCGGTTCGGACGTGCCATGAGCCGCCAATGTTTTCTTTTCCTGCGGCTCCAACTCTAGTTTTAAAAGCTCCGTCACGCGTGCGGAGACCTGGTCCTGCAGCGCAAAGGGGTCGGACGCTCCGGCGGTAATCGTTCCGCCGCGAATCTGTTCATGCGTGCGGGCGTCTACGAGGGAATAATTCACGCGTACTTGTCCGGCGGCTCGCTGGATAGTCAACATTAAGCCGTAGTTCACGCCGAACTCTTGACGCGCTGCTTCCAAGGTCAGTACGTGATGTGCACGCATTTCACTAGGGGGAATTACCGCCAGGTGGTGGCGTTCGGACAATTCGGTCAAACCAGAAGTGAGGGTGTCCACCAGACCACTGTCGAACGCTCCTTCGCCCGCCTGGGAATTGGTGTCTGGAGAAATCACCGCGAGCTGTATGCGCTCACCGGCAACTTCGCCCACCCCTTCGCTTGATTCCTTTGGTATGCTCGGCGATCTTTTTGCGAGCCACACTGCGCCAGCGGTAAGTAGCGCCAGCACAGCGGCGGCGGCCACCCACCAGACCAATCCAAACTTCGGGTTTTCGCTGGCCCTGGAAACGATGCCCACTGCCGATGAGGGTTCCAGCGCTTCTAGCGCAGCGCGAACTTCGCCAGCTCGTTGATATCGCCGGGACGGTTCTTTCTCAAGACACCGCCGAATCACCGCTGCTAAGCCGGGGGGTACGGTTTCGGGCAGCGCCGGAATTGGCTCATTGATGATGCCGGTGCAAAGACGATAAAGATTGTCTCCGCTAAAGGGCTTTACTCCCGCGGCCATCTCATACATCACGATTCCCAGCGCCCAGATGTCGCTGCGGGCCGAGGCGTCGCCGCCCTCTAGTTGTTCTGGCGACATGTACGGCATTGTTCCTGCCAAGCCGACTGTGGTGGCGGTCACCGCTTGCAAGGTCTTGCGAGTCACGTCATTTGGATCGGTCCGCTTGGCGAGTCCGAAATCGAGGATTTTCGCGTCGCCTTCCGGCGTAATTACGATATTCAACGGCTTCAGATCTCTGTGAATCACCCCGCGGGCGTGGGCATGCTCCAAAGCTCCGGCGATTTGGCGCGCATATCTCACCACGCTTGAGGTGGACGTGCGGCCGTCGCGAATCGATTCGGACAGCGGGCGGCCCTCGACAAACTCCATGGCGATGAACATCTCGCCGTGTTCTTCAGCCACTTCGTAAATGGTGCAGATGTTGGGATGATTCAGAGCGGAGGCGGTACGAGCTTCTTCTCGAAAGCGCTGCACTTGTTTCGGATCACGAACAATTTGAGGAGGGAGAAATTTCAGTGCGACGGTGCGGCCCAGCGCAGTGTCTTCAGCCCGATATACCACACCCATTCCGCCACTGCCTAACGGCTCCAAAAGCCGGTAATGCGACACCAAGGCGCTTGGCACAGGCACCGCCACGGGAGGAAACCAACACGCTTGCGGACTTCGCATCGTGCTTTTTGAAAGACAATCGCTGCGCGCATATTAGGCCGCTGTTAACCCGCAAGTCAACGCGGAGTTCATGGCGGCTTAACGGCCTGTGCGGCGTCCGGATCGAATGTGTGGATGTCGAGGGATTGCGGTGCTGTCGAACACGTAGGGCAAATAAAACCTTAACTCAAGCGCTAAGCCAGCGCCCTATCGGTTTCCAAGCTTGGCTGTGATCGCAAATCACCCGCAACGCCGCCGTAAGTGGAATTGCCAGCAACAACCCCATTCCACCCCAGATCCATCCCCAAAATAGCAGCGCGATGGTGATGGACAATGCATTTAATTGCACCTTCTTGCCCACTAACGCCGGCGCTAGCAAATTATTCGCGAGCATATGAATCGCCATCAACACACCAGCGATCAGCGCGTAGGACCCAGCGGAAGGGAGTTTCGCAAGAGCGATCAGGAATGGAGGCAACCAGGACAGGACCGCTCCAAAATAGGGAACCATATTCAGCAGCCCCGAAACTATGCCCGTCAAGATCGGGTAGTCCAATCCCATGGCCCAAAAAAACGCGCTGCTCGCAGCCATCACGATCAGCGTCATCAGCGACATACCGACCAGGTAATCGCGCAGCACGTCGCGCAAATCTTCCAGAGTTTCCTTTACCGGCGTTCTTCGCGATACTGGAAATAATTGCAGGGTGCTGTGCCACACCTCCTGTTTTTCCGCCAGCATGAAAAATACCAGGAAAGGAACGAAGGTAACTTCCAGGACTAGGCCGGACAACGAGCCGATGATGTGCATCACTGCGGCGCGCAGGGCATTTTCCGCGCCAGCAAGTGTTTTGGACGGGCCTTTATGCTGGGAAGGCTGGGAAGGTATTTCACCCTCACTTACCTGACTCTCGATGCCATTTATTTTAGTTTCTACGGAATTCACCGCGTTCCTGAGTGTCCCGCTATACTTCGGCCAATTTGCTGCAAAGTCCGAGCCGCGCGAATACAAGCCGTAACCCACGGCGCCCAGAACGCTAATCAAAAACAGCACTGTAATCATCGATCCCAGGGTGCGGGGCATGCGCATTCTTTCCAAAAACTCGACGATCGGATCGAGAAAATACGCGATTAGAATCGCCAGCAGGAGAGTAATAAGAACACTTGCGGCAAAATAGAGAAAAACCAGAACGAGCGCCACGGCCAGAAGCTTAAGACTTACGTTGGAAATTGAGATGTGAGGCTTGGGGCCCGGGCTGGGTCCAACTTCGGCGGTGAATAGGACGGGCTCCATGCACCAGAAGGTAACATATCCTTGAATTCTCGCCGCAGATTGTGCGCCAAGCGGTCGCTAAAATCGCAAACTCTGGTCGCCGACCGGGCTAGCCGAAAATATCAAGGGGAACAAAGGGCATCATGGAAACAAAGTGCGGATTCTTGCCACGGCAGCGTGTTGACGCCATGCTAAACTTTTTGGCCGGGCGCTCGCCAACGGCATTCGCTCGATTTGGACGGCTTGGTATCGCGCCGTCGAACACATTCACCGATGCCTAAATCACTTTTTGGAACCGACGGTATTCGCGGCGTTCCCGGCACGCCACCGCTCGACGATGTCACGTTGTTTGCCACAGGGCACGCTCTCGGCGCTTATTTGCACCGCGAACACTCGGCCGCCCGCGTGCTTATCGGCATGGATACACGCGAATCCGGTCCACACATTGCAGCGGTTCTTGCCGCTGGATTGTCGCAGGCTGACGCATCGGTGGCGTTCGCGGGAGTGATCACCACGCCTGGAGTGGCCTGCCTGGTCCGCCAGAATGATTTTGAAGCCGGCGTGGTAATTTCCGCGTCCCACAATCCCTTCCATGACAATGGGGTAAAACTTTTTTCTCAGGCGGGGATGAAATTTCCCGATGCGACGGAAGAGATGTTGGAACTGGACATCATCAAACATCGAGAAAAAAACAAATCAGCAAGCATTTCTGCGCCTGCGATCGTTGCCGATCAATCTTTGGACGTGGAATATCTCGAGTATTTGAAAGGACGAGTCATTCCGGGTGCGAAATTGAAGGGACTTCGTATGGTGGTGGATTGCGCCAACGGCGCGGCCTTTAAACTGGGGCCGGAATTGTTTCGTTCTTTCGGGGTGGAGGTAATCTCCATGGGTGATTCTCCCGATGGTCGAAATATCAACGCGGGGTGCGGTTCGCTGTATCTAGAAGGATTAAGGAGACGCGTTCTCGCGGAACGAGCCACTCTTGGGGTGGCGTTCGATGGCGACGCCGACCGCGCGTTGTTTGTTGCCGCCGACGGGCAGATCGTCAATGGTGATGGAGTGATGCTGGCGGTGGCACGCTACCTGAAGGCTCACAATAAGCTCAAAGGCAACCGTGTCGTGGGGACGTCCATGTCTAATTTGGGCTTGGAGCGCGTGCTGGATGCTGAAGGCATTACCCTGGCGCGCACCGATGTGGGTGACCGCTACGTTCTCGAAGAAATGCTGCGCAGCGGGAGCGTGCTGGGCGGCGAACAATCTGGCCACATTATTTTTTTGGACGACAGCCCAGCCGGCGATGGCCTGCTGACCGCTCTCAAGATCGCTTCTCTAGTTTCGTTGAATGGCGGCCTTGCGGATTTAACGAAGGGATTGAAGGACTACCCGCAGATCATCGTAAATGTGAAGGTGCGGGCAAAACCTCCACTCGATTCGCTGCCTGAAGTCTCGCGGGCCTTGTCGGATGCCAATTCCGCGCTGGGCCAAAGCGGCCGGATAGTTCTTCGATACTCCGGTACGGAGCCACTCGCACGGGTGATGGTGGAAGCTGAACACGATTCGGATGTGCAACGCTTCAGTCAATCACTGGCCGATGCGCTTCGAGCCTCTATCGGCGCCTAGACGATCCGGCTGTTAAGATGCGAAAGCGTTGCGGATCTAGAAGTATGCGAATGGGCACGAGCTTTGCTCACCGATTCTCGAGGGCAATCGTAAAATCAGCGAGCGCGATCAGAAATAAAAAATAACGATATTGTAGTTTCTGCTGCTGGAAGAATCATCGCGAAGCGCGGGCTGGTAAGTGCGATCCGCTCCCAAACAACATAGAACGCGCTCCAAATTCTGTGAGATTTTGTAGGCTCCAAGGGTTGTCACGAACCTTAATCCGGGGTTAATTTGCGTTAACCTTCTTGCTTTCAATTACTTTGAATCGAAATTTTCCATGAGCGCTGGCTGGCACAACACTTGCTCTTCTCTTGGCAACTTTAAAAAGATTGGCTTCCCGGGGTGGCCGGACCCGAACCTCGACTCGGTTTCCGGTTTTGGGGCGTCAATTCAAAAAGGGGGCTTGCACC
>JAUTXJ010000364.1 GCA_030838075.1 Acidobacteriaceae bacterium | reverse complement strand
TTGTGGCGAACGACGACTCGAACCTCCGGCCCGCAAGGGCTCAACTTGCTGAACCGCCGTATGCGGACCCGCCTGTACGGTGGTGTGGGAGGGGCGAGCAGGTGACTGCTCCCCCTATCCCGATTTTAAGATCAAGAGCTTGGTCGCAAGCCGGGTTAATCGGCGGCTTCAGATCGTGCGGGGGCTTGTTTCCAGCGCAAGATCGGTTTGCGCGCGGCGCCGACTTCGTCCAGGCGGCCAACTCGCGTGGTGTGGGGTGCTGTTTTAACGAGTTGGGGATTGGTTGCCGCTTCATGCGCGATAGATTTCATCGCATCGATGAACAGGTCGCACTCTTCCTTGGATTCCGATTCGGTGGGCTCAATCATCATGGCGCCGGCCACGATGAGAGGAAAAGCCGTGGTGTAGGGATGGAAGCCGTAATCGATCAGGCGCTTGGCAATATCCATCGTGTTTACGCCGTTCTGTTTTTGCCGTGCGTCGCTGAAAACCACTTCATGCATGGATGGCAGGGAATACGGCAATTCGAAAACGCCTTCGAGATTTTTGCGAATGTAAGTAGCGTTGAGGACGGCGTCCTCGGTGGCTTGCCGGATTCCCGGACCGTAGGCAAGTATGTAAGCCAGCGCGCGGACGAGCACACCAAAATTTCCTGCGAAGGCTTTTACGCGGCCAATCGATTCAGGGCGGTTGGCGTCGAGTAAGAGCCGTCCGCCGTCTTTTTCAATGAGCACTGGTGTTGGTCGAAAGGGCTCCAGAATCTTTTTCATGGCCACCGGGCCGGCGCCGGGGCCGCCACCACCGTGCGGGGTCGAAAATGTTTTGTGTAGATTGAGGTGCATTACGTCAACGCCCATGTCCCCGGGCCTGGTAATGCCGGTCAGCGCGTTCATGTTCGCGCCGTCCATGTAGAGCAGGGCGCCCTTGCGGTGAAGAATGTCGGCGATTTCCGCGATGCGCGGCTCGAAGATGCCCAGCGTGGAGGGATTGGTGATCATCAGCGCGGCAACGTCTTCGGTGACCAGGTCGCGAAGTTTTTCGACGTCGATCTGACCGTGTGATTCGGACTTGATATTTTCGACCTGGTAGCCGGCGATGACGGCGGTAGCCGGATTTGTGCCGTGGGCGGAGTCGGGGATCAAAACTTTCTTTCGCGGATTGCCCTGTTTTTCCAGATAGGCACGGATTAAGAGCAGACCGGTGAGTTCACCTTGCGCTCCGGCCGCGGGCTGCAAGGTGATGGAGTCCATGCCGGTTATTTCGAGAAGGCAATCTTCGAGCAACTTGATGATTTTCAGGCAGCCTTGCGAAAGCTCCTGAGGCTGATAGGGATGCTCGGTGGCGATGCCATCAAGGCGCGCGACAAATTCGTTTACGCGCGGATTATATTTCATGGTGCAGGAGCCCAGTGGGTACATGCCCAGATCGATAGCGTAATTCCAAGTGGAAAGACGGGTGAAGTGACGCAGAACTTCGATTTCGCTTACTTCGGGAAAATCCGAGACGCCCTCGCGGCGATGATGACGGCCCAGTAGTTTCGCGGCGTCGGCGGCTGGAACGTCCAGCGGGGGCAAATCAAAGGCGCGCTTTCCGGGCGAGGAGGTCTCAAAGATGAGGCGCTCGTTCTGACTAACGTGTTGAGATGCTTTTTTGAAATGCTCGTTCAATTTTTATTCCTATCGCGTAGGTGAAATTATTTGTAAGACCGCCGTTATACCGGCTGTTCCAGTGCGGAACGCAAGGCGCTTGCAAATTTTTCAATTTCGACGCGGGTGATGGTTTCCGTAACGCAGACCAACGCGTGCTTGGTCAATTCGGGATATGCAGTACCGAGTACAAAAGGGCCAATTATTTTTTCGCGCAGAAGTTGAGCATTAACGAGCTTCACTGATCGCGGTAGTTCGATTGTGAATTCGTTAAAAAAAGGAGCGTCGAAGGCGCGGCGGACGCCGGGGATTTTCTCGAGTTCCGTGAGGGCAAAGCACGCTTTAGACAAGTTCTGGTGGGCCATTTCGCGGAGGCCTTCTTTCCCGAGCAAGCAAAGATGCACGGTGGCGGCGAGAGCGCACAAGGCTTGATTGGTGCAGATGTTGGAGGTGGCCTTTTCGCGGCGGATGTGTTGTTCACGAGCAGCGAGGGTCAAGACGAAACCGCGGCGGCCATTCGAATCGGTAGTTTGACCTACTAGACGGCCGGGCATTTGCCTTACGAATTTTTCTCGCGAGGCGATGACGCCTACGTACGGGCCACCGTAACTAGGGGCCAATCCGAAGCTCTGGCCTTCCATCGCTACGATATCTGCTTCGGCAGGGGGATTTACGACGCCGAGCGAAACGGCTTCCGTTACGGTAGCGACAAGTAATGCTCCGGCTTTGTGGGCGATACTGGCGAGATCCGCGATTGGTTCGATGACGCCCAGGAAGTTGGGCGATTGCACCAGGACTGCGGCGACATCGTCTTTCAGGCTGGATTGCAGAGCTTTGGTGTCCACTGTGCCGTCGGCACCGATGGGGACTTCTTCGACGACTAGACCGGAATTTTTGGCGTAGGTGGTCAGGACCGCGCGATATTCAGGGTGCACGGAGTGCGCAACGAGAACGCGGCGGCGGGCGGTCAATCTCTCCGCCATCAAAACCGCTTCGGTTGCGGCGGTGGAGCCATCGTACATGGAGGCGTTGGCGACTTCCTGACCGGTTAGCTGGCACATCAGGGTTTGGAATTCAAAAATGGATTGCAGTGTGCCCTGAGTGATTTCGGCTTGATAGGGAGTGTAGGAAGTTAGAAATTCGCCGCGCTGAATAATGGTGTCTGTGATTACGGAACGCAGGTGGTTGTATACGCCAGCTCCGAGAAAACTTGTATAGCCGAGAGAATTTTCAGCGGCGCGGGCTTTGAAATATTGAATAATTTCGGTTTCGGAAAGCGGGCCGGGCAGATTCAAAGCTTTCTTCAGCCGGTATTGTTCCGGAACACTGGAAAACAGTTCGTCGATTGATTTGCCTCCAACAACGGCAAGCATTTGCTTGCGCTCGTCGGGGCTTTTGGGGAGATAGCGCATCAGGCGGAAGCTTCCTTGTTTTTGTCGGAGATGAAGGCTTCGTAGGACTTGGCGTCCATCAATTGGTTGAGCTCGGATGGATCGGCAAGTTTTACGCGAATCAGCCAGGCGGATTTGTGGGGGTCTGAATTCAACTTTTCCGGAGTGGCTTCGAGGTCGGCGTTGGCTTCCATAACTTCGCCGGAGACGGGAGCATAGATTTCGCTGACGGCTTTTACAGATTCCACGTTGCCAAAGGATTTTCCGACCTGCACTTTGGCGCCGGGCTTTGGAAGTTCAACGAACACGACGTCGCCCAGTTCATGTTGAGCGTAATCGGTGATTCCTATGGTGCCGACGCCGTCTTTAGCATCGATCCATTCGTGTTGCTTGGTGTAGCGATACGACTGAGGATAGGTCATCGGTTCCTTTCCGTTACTTAAACGGCGCCTGCGAATTGCGGGCTGGCGGATTTTTTGGCCCGCTTGTAAAAGGGCGTCGCGACAACTTGAGCTTTAGCTTTCTGATTACGAATTTCTACGTAAACCGTGGTTCCGATCGCTGACATGGAAGGCGGGAGGTACGCCAACGCAATATTTTTGGACAGCGTGGGAGAAGGAGAGCCGCTGGTAATGACGCCGATGGGTTCGCCTTGTTCGTTCACGCAGCGATACTCGTCGCGAGCGATGCCTCGTTCGATCATTTCGAGGCCGACCAGGGTGCGAGTCAGTCCCGCGTCTTTGGCGAGTTCGAGTTCGGAGCGACCAATAAAATCTCCTTTTTCCATTTTGCAGTAACGGTCAAGACCTGCTTCCCAAACGTTGATGTTCTCGCTGATTTCGTGGCCGTATAGCGCCATTTTTGCTTCGAGACGTAACGTATTGCGGGATCCCAGACCGCACGGGATAATGCCAAATTCGCGGCCAGCCTCCATGACCTTCGTCCAAACATCTTCGCTGGTGGCTACATCCGATGGCACATAAATTTCAAAGCCATCTTCGCCGGTGTAACCAGTGCGAGCGATTAAGATGTTTTTTAATCCGCATACGACGCCGTGCGTGAACCAGTAATTTCTGATTGGGCGCAGATCAACGTCAGTAAGCTTTTGCAGCACATCGATGGCGCGCGGTCCCTGGATGGCGAGTTGCGTGTAAGCGTCACTGAGTTCTTCGACCTTGCAGTCGTGCGAGGCGGTATTTTCGCGGACCCAGTTGATGTCTTTTTCACGGGTCCCGGCGTTAATTACGAGGAGAAAATCGTCGTCTCCGAGCCGGTGCACGATGACGTCATCCACGAAAGTGCCCGATGGATAAAGCATGGCGGAATATTGCGCCTGGCCGATCGCGAGCTTGGCGGCGTCATTCACGGTGATGTGCTGCACGGCGGTCAAGGCACCGCCGCGGGAGCGCGCGGTGGAAATGCGAATATCGCCCATATGGCTAACGTCAAAAACGCCTACGCTGCCGCGAACGGCTTTATGTTCGGCGACCAATCCGCCGGTGGACGGGTATTCGACGGGCATATCCCAGCCACCGAAATTCACCATTTTTGCGCCCAAACGGCGGTGCATGGCATTTAGAGGCGTTTTACGAAGCTCGGTTATGACGGACGGATCGACGGTAGACTCCACAAAATTCAGCGGAAATTGATACTAGCATGCACCCTTCAGTGGGTCAAAAAGCTCAGCGAAAGTCTGATGGTACAGCTATTTAATTCGCGCATCGCGGGTTGGAGTTGCCTTGCCGGGCAGTTGGTCCTCAGGTAGAGTTTTTCCCGGAGGGTCCCATGCCCGCACAGGTTGTATGTGTCCAGTGTGACAAAACGGAAGAGCATTGCGCGTGCGAAAAGTACTGCACGATTTGCCAAGGTCAGCTTGACGTGCGACTCTGCATGGATGGGCTATATTATTGCCCTGATTGCCGAGAGGCTTGCGACGTATCTTTAGCTGATAACCGTGCCCGCTGAAACGCAAAAGATTGCCATGCAACTGGACGCCGACAGGCGATTGTGCGCCGCCGCGGGTGGGGCCGGACGTTACTTCGCGGACGCGGCGGGACTGGCGAATATCGCTGTTTCCGGATTGCAATCCGCGATCGTCACGATGTGTAATCGGGAAGTTGAGCGAATGGGAGATTCGGCGCAGCGTTTGGACGTGACCGTAATCAGAACTCCCGACCGCATCGAAGTGGTGATGATAAGGCGTGCGACAGACATCTCGGGCAAAGATTCGGAAGAGCAGGGAATGATTACCGGTGTAGATCACGTGCAACGGGAGACTCGAGCGGAAATGGCAATTACGCGCTTGACGAAATATGTAGGCGAACAGACGTCCGCCGGTTAATGAGTTTAGGTAGGGCTTCGTTGCGCCTGAAGCCGGTTACATTTTGAACGCGAAAATGTTTTTGCGGATTAACGAAGTAACTTGATCGTCGCTGAGAGTCATGCGCAAAACCACGCGGTCTCCCGATGGAGTAACGCGTACGGTATCGAGGAGCTGAGCCATTTCGGGATTATCCTGCTGAGCCTGGTAGCGCTTATACAAAAATCCCGCCTGCAGTAATTGTCCGAGAGTGTTGGCGTCTTCCGTGGAACCACAAATGGCTTGGAACTTTCCGTCCAACGCGCCGCTGGCGTCCACGCTGATGATCATATTGCGCATGCGGGTGACAAGTTTGGCGGCTTCGGGGAATTGTTGAATTTCTGGAGCGAGCTGTTGCATGGCTAGCCGCGTATAAGCTGGGTTGAGAACTGCCCACACGGTGCCGGTGCCGTTAGCATCGGCGATCAGCGGATAGAACTGGTCGTTACGAAGCAGGCCTTCTTCGCCTCCGAATCGCACCTCGATCATTTTTTCGAGCAGTTTGCGATGGCCGAATGCCGCTGTACTTGAATCAATAAACAAAAAGAACAGATCATCGGGGCCGGCGCCGCTGCCAAAAGCGTACAACGTGTAACCGCGGGATTTGAAGGTCGGCAATTTTTGCTGCTTAAAATAAGATTCGGCGCTGCCGGGATTGAAATTGCCGAGAGCCACACCGACAATTTCTTCGCCTGTGGGCACGGCGTCAGATCCTGCGGCAGCCGTTTTAGCGGTCACTCCTTCGGGAACGAGGCCCCAAGCCAATTCTTCGACTTGGGAATTTGGATCGATACCTGCGGAAGCCAGGAAGCGTTCGAACTGCTTAAAGCGGTCTGGCAAGAGTTGTTCCTGCAATTGGGGGAACCAACTGAGCGTGCGCGCCTTTTTCAAGTCTGCATACGCAAATTCGCCAATTTCTTTTGGAAATAAAGCAATGGTGTCGGCGGCCAGACGTCCCGCACGAGCAGGTTTGGGCATGGCAAAACACAGCGCGACTAGTATAACGACGGTGAAGAGGCGAGCGATTCTTGTGACAGCGCCAGTATTTGCCGGTTTATCCGAATTCATCTGCGGGTTCATTTTGTATTCCTTTCAAACTCGACGCCTGCAGCGCATTTCTTTAGACGGCGGGATTCTTTTCCAGGCGCTCGCGCAATGAGGCGACCTTATTCCTGACTTTTGATACATAAGCGGCATCATGCAGGCTATCCAGGTTGATTTCCACGTTAGCCAAAGAGCCGCGCGCGCCGGCTGCCGCCATGAGACGGGCTACTTGTAAGTCTGAACGCATGGATGCGGCAGCGATAGCTTCCAGTTGCACAAGTTGTTCGAAAAGTGCAACTGTCAGATCGGCCACCTGTAGTGGGGCTTCGGCCGCAACGCGGGTAGCAGTTTGAATGGCTTTGTCGCGCGCGGCATTTTGGTTCGCTTCGCCCTGGGGCAGTTTGAAGGCTGCCATCACTTGGTCGAAAGCTTCGGCGTCGCGGTCGATGGCTTTCGTGAGGTCGTCAGTCGTTTTGCGAAGGCGGTCGAGCATTTCTGATAATTGGACCACGAACGCGGCTTGGGATTTCTTCTTGCGTGATAACCCCGCGACCATTTGCCCGAGCGCTCCCGCTAACGCGCCCGCGAATGCGGATACGCTACCGCCGCCTGGTGTGGCTGTCGGAGCCGCGACGGCATCAAGAAAAGGCTTTGCCAAGTGCGCAAACTTGCTTTCGCCGGTCGGGGCTTCAGGTGGCGCGCCGGAAAGAGCGGACTGCAAGCGATTTTCGAGAACTTGGGATGGTGAAAAGTCTTCCAGCTGCAGAAAAAAATCCGCGGCCATCTCCAAAGCTTTCTTGGGAACTAGGCCGACGATTTCGCTGCCCACAGGAATTGCGCCGTAGCGCTCGGCCTCGCGCTTGACCATTTCATAGACGCGATGCATGGGCGTGGATTCGAAATCGGTAAGGTTGATTGAAACCTGCGCGAGATTGCGCGCTTTCAACGCCACGCCCATGGATTTTACGTGGCGCAAACCGCCGGAAGAGTAGCGGATGGCTTTGGCGATCTTATTGGCGATGCCGATGTCTGAAGTGTTGAGGTTCACGTTGTAGGCAATCAGGAATTTGCGCGCGCCGACGACAGTGGTTCCGGCAGTGGGATGCAGTTTTGGTTCGCCAATGTCAGGTTGGCGGTCGAGATTCCGTTTTAGATCTTCGCGTAAGCCTTCGAATTGGCCGCGTCGCACGTTTTCAAGATTTACGCGATCCGGTCGTGTGGCGGCGGCTTCGTAGAAAAATACCGGGATGCGATGGCGTTTCCATATTTCGTTGCCGACCCGGCGGGCGAGCGCGACACAATCTTCCAGTGTTACGCCTTCGATGGGAATGAAAGGAACTACGTCGGTCGCGCCAACTCTAGGGTGAGCGCCCTGATGCACCGTAAGGTCGATGAGTTCAGCGGCCTTGCCAACTCCGAGTAGCGCAGCTTCCGCGACAGCATCAGGGTCACCTGCAAGTGTTACGACGCAGCGGTTGTGGTCAGCGTCCATTTCGCGGTCGAGGAGGTAGACCCCCGGTACGCTGCTCATGGCGCCGACTATGGCTTCGACCTTAGCAGGGTCGCGTCCTTCGGAAAAATTGGGAACGCACTCAATCAATCGGGTCATATTTGAATTGTACGATGGAGGCCACCTCAGGTTGTACTAAGCGACGATTTGGAATAAACGATTTGGCCGCGTTTGATGGTGGTGTGACAGGTATTCATTCCAAAATAATAGGGAATTTCACGGTAGTCATCCACATCGAAGATGGAAATGTCAGCGAGCTTACCAACTTCGAGGGAGCCGATTTGTTTGTCGCGGCCGAGTGAATAGGCGGAATTGATGGTCGCG
>JAUTXJ010000363.1 GCA_030838075.1 Acidobacteriaceae bacterium | reverse complement strand
TTGTGGCGAACGACGCCTCGAACCTCACGGCCCGTCAGGGCTCAACTCACTGAACCGCCGTATGCGGACCCGCATGTACGGTGGTGTGGCAGGGGAGGACGGGCAACCGTCCCCCCTATGCCGATTTATCGGGTTCTCGAAGATCTTTGGAGGATCGAAAAAGATGAAGCGTTTCTCGAGATTTGCCGTTGTTGTGTTGTGGTGTGGCTTGTTGGTGGCCAAGGCTGCATGGGCAGAGGGTGGCGATACTGCGGCGGCCCAGGCGGATCATGCGTTTGTGCAGGCCGCGGCGAAACAGGATAGCGAAGAGATTGGCAAGTTACTGGACGCGGACTTCACGTGGACGAATGCGGCAGGCAAAACGATAACGCGCGCTGAGGTAGTTGGTTCCGTGCCTACATCGCCGATGGGCGATGAAAGCGCGGCGAAGACGGAACATCGCGATTATGGCCAGGTTGTGGCGATTATGAGCGCGCGCGAAAAAATTCATGTGCTGCGCGTATGGGTTAAGCGCGGAACGAATTGGCGATTGCTGGTGTATCACGAAGTTTCGCAGGCGGAGACAGCGCAATCTTCGACCGGCACGGGCGTTGCGGACTGCCAAAACCCGTGCAAGACCGTGCCATTCCAGCCCAAGAACGAATCAGAGCAAGCGGTGCTCGCGTCGTGGCAGGCGCTCGAAACTGGAGTGACCAATCATGACGCGTCCGGGTGGTCGCCGCACGTGGATGAGAGCTTCGTCACCGTCAGTTCAAGTAGCGATCATCCGGTGTTTAAACCTGACCGCATCGCGACGCTGAATTTGCAGAAGCAGACGGGCTATCCATCGGCGCCGGCGCCGCTGGTGTCCGCGCAGATGTTTGATTTCGGGACCACCATCGTGATGACTTGCCTGCATCAGCCGTATCACGGCAAGCCGATCCACGTTAGCCGGGTGTGGGTGAAAAAAAATGGGCAGTGGTTAATGGCGATAAGTTTTCAGACGACCATTCAGCGGGAACCGGCGAAGTAGTGGAGATTTTGTTACGGATGATCGGGAACTCGCATGATTCACAAGCCCGCTTTCTTCGGCGCACTTGAAATCTGTAGTGCTAGAGATTCAACTTCAACTGCAAGACCCCAGGCTTAAAATCGAGGCTGGGGCACCCTGCGTCTGATTGTAATTCTAGTCGCTTATGACGGGATTGCGCAGAGTTCCTACACCTTCGACGGAAATTTCTACTACATCTCCGGGGACCAGAGGGCCGACGCCTTCGGGTGTGCCGGTGCAGATTAAATCGCCGGGCATCAGGGTCATAATGTTGCAAATGTAGTGAATGAGGGCATCCAACGGAAATACGAAGTCGCGGGTGTCGCCCTGCTGGCGAACCTGGCCGTTCACGCGCGTCCCGACGTTCACGCCTTTCCACGGATCGATTTCATCAGTGACCAGCGGGCCCACGGGACAAAATGTATCGAAACCCTTGGCACGCACCCATTGGCCGTCTTTTTTTTGAAAATCGCGGGCACTCACATCGTTGACCGCGGTGTAGCCAAGAATGTATGGATGTACGTCTTCGTTAGGGGACAGTTTGGAACAGCGCTTGGCGATTATCACGCCGAGCTCGCCTTCGTGATCGACGCGCTCGGAAATGGATGGGCGGCGAATCTCGTGTCCCGGGTCGAGCAGGGAAGACGGCGGCTTGAAAAACAACAGCGGTTCTTTGGGGACTTCGTTGCCCATCTCGGCGGCGTGGCCACGATAGTTGCGGCCCACGCAAACAATTTTGGAAGGTTGCACCGGCACGAGGAGCGGAGCTTCAGCGAAAGGCAGCGGCTCAATTTTTTCGGTGGGCACGGACTTCAATTTGCCGACTTGCTCGGGCGGCGTGGACAATAAATGGGTGATGCGCTCAGCTCCTTGTGAAGACTCGACCAGACCATAGCGCGCGCTGCCTTTGTAAGTGAAACGGCAATATTTCATCTATTTTATTTCCCCTACGTGAATACGAAAGTTCCAGCTAAAAGTTTCGGAAATATTACGCGCTCTGATACAGCTTGGTCATTACAAATTCGCGGTGGCCCAAAGCTTCGGCGCAGGTCAGACGGCCATTGCAAGTTCTGATCATAATGTCGATCAAGCGATCGCCGGCTTCGTCGAGCGACATTTCGCGGCGTAGTATGCCGGAGATATCGAGATCAATGTGCTCGCTCATGGTGCGGGCGGTCTTGGGATTGGCGGTGAGTTTAATGACTGGCTCGATGGGATTGCCGATCACGTTGCCCTGTCCGGTGGGGAACAGGTGCACGACAAATCCCGCGGCCGCTTGGAGCGTGACGCATTCTGCGGCGGCAGAAGAAGTGTCCATGTAATACAGGCCGGGACCTTTGGCGGGGGACTCTGCGGGCTTTAGCACGTCTATAAATTTTGTCTTGCGACCGATTTTCTGCAAGTTGCCAAAGGCTTTTTCTTCGATGGTGGTTAATCCGCCGGCAATATTTCCCTTGGTGGGTTGAGATTCGGAAAGGTCGCTGGTTTTGTGGCGGTCAATCACTTCTTGATAGGCGTTAAAAACTTGCATGAAGCGTTCTCTCACTTCGGGAGTGGCGGCGCGGCGGGCGCACACGATTTCGGCTCCGGTTAGTTCGGAAGTTTCGCCAAAACAGGTGGTAGCACCGAGCGGATCGAGTTTGTCGATCAGATTCCCGACCGTGGGGCAGGATGCGAGGCCGGAGGTGGTGTCGCTTTCACCGCACTTGGTCGAAACGAAGAGTTCCTTGATGGAGCAGGATTCGCGTTGCTTTTCGGAGGCCCATTGTACAAATTCCTGCGCTTTGCGCGAAGCGGCGGCAATGGTGTTGATGTCGCCGTGGCCTTCTATTGAGAAGCCGGCTACCGGTTTCCCAGTCTTGGCGATTCCTTCGACAACTCGGCCGGTCCAGCTCGGTTCGATGCCGATGACGACGCAGGCTGCAACATTCGGATTGCTGCCGGTGCCGATCAGCGTGCGGAAATGCAGCTCCAGATCCTCGCAAAATTGCAAACGTCCGTAGGCGTGAGGAAGGGCGAGCGTGCCTTTAATATTGTTGGCGACGGCTTCCGCGCTGGCATTGGACAAATCGTCGAGCGGGAGGATGACTACATGATTGCGAATGCCGACTCGACCGTTCTCGCGCCGATAACCGAAAAATGAATGCTGCGCCACGTTTACCACCTTTTGGTCTTCAGATTGTGGACGTGAACATGGCGGCCTTTGCCGACATCGGAGACAATTCGGCCGACATCATGTCCGTACTTGAGGACGGTGTCGCCAACTTTCAGGTCACGAAGAGCGATCTTGTGACCGAGCGGCACGGCCTCGAGAGACTTGAAGCGAATGGTCTCGTCGGTTTCCATGATCCAACCGGTGACTTCTTTGCCGGGCTGGACGTCTTCGACGACGACGACACCGACGGTGTCGGCTTTGTCGTGCACGATGAAATCAGTGGCCATGAAGTTGTTCCTCCTCCGCGGACTTGCTTGTAGCTGACCTAATGAAGGCCATTACTGGCCGACGTCTTTTTTCATTAATAATCGCATGACTTCGGCGGCGGCTTTAGTTACTTCGTCGCGCAAAAGAGTCTCGGCCAATGAGGCGTCACCTTTGGCGATGGCGGCAAGCATCGCGCGCAGCCCGC
>JAUTXJ010000326.1 GCA_030838075.1 Acidobacteriaceae bacterium | reverse complement strand
CGAAGTCTTCCTTCCACGGCTTTGCGTAGTCGTAAAACTCCATCACAGCGTCGTAAACGGCTTGTATCAGGGCCTGCATTTGGGAACGCAAATCTAAGTTGAGTCAATAGGCTACTTCCGCTTGTGCTTCGCCGCCCAGATTTTCTTCTGCGCCAGCCGGAGCTTCCGTTTAGTCGCGGCAGTGTGACGAAACTTCCGGCGCGTCGTGCCCATCGCTTGAATCGCACGTGAGTGAATGTGGGCCAACACCAAAGAAGCTAACGGTCGGAATTTCTGCACCAAAGGGCGAGTTTCGTTCCCAAGTTGTTTCCGATTTTGTGGGATAGCTATCCGATCCGCTTCACAAATTCCTCTACATCAAACGGTAGTCCCTCCCGAACAATACCAGTTCGCATTTTCTCCATCGGGAATGTCGCCAAAACTTCAAACACCGCATCGTCAGGCTGGCCGTCGCGCATCCACCGGGCAAGCAGCGTCAGCATGGATGCGCGATACCAAACGGACCGTACGTCTGCGCCGGGGCTACAAACGCTCTTGTAAACGTTCTCTCCGGTAGATCGACTTTGGCCGCCAAACAACCGCCACACGCTCTTGAGGTCATCGGGCTTCACCGCTGGCACGTCGCCAGTTTGCTGTTCCCACAAATCCGGTGGCAAATCCGGTGGCACTTCACCTTTCATGAGCAGACCGCCAGATCGTCCATGGTATCTCCCGTACCGTATGAATGAATTTATTGACGTAATTCTCGGCGCTCATCCTGCGGCAGGACCTGTCGCGAGCCAATATTGGTTTAGCGGTAATTGCAGGGGAATGACCCTCCATGACTTCGGGTTTCGGCTAACTGGCGACTGATGGTCCGGCGGCCAATCTAAGAGATACACGAATTTTGGGAGTCGTTTAAGTAGCCTGCTGGATAGTTTTGCCCAGACTACAATCTACAATCTGCCCTCGCGTCGAGAGGCAAATGGCAGACCGCACGCCCAGATTTCCATTTTTGGCTTCTGCGGATGAAGTGGCTCTACTCTACTCCCGACCGATGATGGGTATGGCAGTCGCCTTTCGAGAAGTAAAGCCACTCTCCCGGTCAATGCTGAAGGACTGGTTGCAGGAATCGTTAAATCAGCAGGATCAAAAGCCATCAATAGATAATTTAAAACAGAGTAAGTCAATCGCTTCGGGAGCCTTTTAAGAAAGCGCCTTGACTTCGAGTGAGTACAGGAGTAAAAACCAGCTCAAGCTCGTCAGACGCAACTCCAGATCAAAAGTCCCCTTATCACCGTGGTGTGGGCCGACCTTTTCCTTCAGTCAGTTAGCTCGCACCGAGACCTAGGTCAGTGTTGGAAGGCGGGCTAGACTCGGAACGCCAATCGTTCACTAAGAAGGAGGAACCTATGCAACGGCACATCAGCCGCTTAGCTGCCATAATAACTTTCATTATCTTGTGGGGTGTGAGCGCTAAAGCGCAATGCCCTACTGCTGTTCTTGCCTCTGATCTAAGAGCTCCAACTAAAATCATCCTATCCCAGAATGGTAATCTGCTGGTCGCGGAGCAAGGCAACGGCCCCAACACAGGGCGAATTTCCATTCTCGACCCAATTAGCGGAGAGCGTCGCACGCTGCTCGACGGCCTACCGTCCGCCATCAACAACCTCGGCGGTTTCCCCGCGCCTTCGGGACCCTCAGGCTTGGCGATGCGCGGGCGCACGCTTTTCATCGTCATCGGTGTCGGAGACGCGGCGCTGCTCGGTCCGTTGCCCGGCACTGAAGTGCCAAACCCCAACCCGTCGTCGCCGATCCTAAGTTCAGTCTTGGAGGTGCACCTCAGCGCGAACGCGGAGAAGACAACCAGCGGCTTCACACTCACTGAGGCCGATCAGTTCGCGTTGCAGCGCGGGACCGAGCTAGTCTTGGACAACGGGAAGGGTGACAAGTTAACGATCAAATTGTTGGCTGATTTTCCCAATGTGGTGCCTGCGCCGAGACCTGATCTGCCTGACAACACAATAAGCTCGAACCCGTTTGGGGTAGTGGTGAACAATAATCTGCTCTATGTGGTGGACGCGAGCCTCAATCGTATCTGGACGGTCGAGCTCAACACCGGAGCCACTGCGGTCCTGACAACGTTCGCACCCCTAACAAACCCGCTCCCCGTGGGGCCACCAGCTATTGACGCGGTACCGGACAGCATCCATCTATTCGGCGGCCAGTTTCTTGTGACACTTTTGAGTGGGTTTCCGTTCCCGCCTGATGTGGCACAGGTGCGCATAGTTGATCCGCGTACCGGTGATAATCAGTCGTTCATTAGCGGCTTGACATCAGCCATTGATGTGTTGCCCGTGAAAACCCGTGGAGGCGGAGATGAGTTCTTAACGCTAGAGTTCAGTACCAATCAATTGGCGCAAGCTCCCGGAAGATTGCAATTATTTACTTCACCCGGTGGGACTCCTGCGGTAATCGCTAATTGCTTGATCACGCCGACCAGCATGGCACTTGATCCGAAAACCGGGAGGCTGTTCCTAACAGAGATATTCACGGGCCGGGTTATCGAAGTGACCGTCGCCGGTCTGTAAGTAGGAAGAGTGGAATCTTCGCCGAATCGGAGTGGTTCGCCGCAACCGCTAAGGTTGTCTATGAGCTTCGAAATTCGGCGATGGGACTTGCGTTCGAGGAAGTATCGGTAAAAAGCCAAGCACTTTTGCGCGAGTGGCTACTCAAAGCCAGCGGTGGACCCGAGCTTCTTTAACCAGTCGGGCCGCATGTTGGAAAAACCGCTGGCACACCCAGCAGGGTGCGACTACGTAAACTTTGCCGGATTAATCAGGTCAACGCCGGATTTTTTATCGCGGCTGTTCGCGGGAAGTATGGGTCGCCCAAAGCTGGGAGCCCGTATGAACAGGACTGGTCAAAGCGAGTCATCGCGCCTGACACCTCAAGCGATGTCGCTAGATGAAGCCCGTCAAGTAATAGCGTGCTGGCTTGAATCGATTCAGACTGTGGACCCTATCGATTTGACCGAGGAGCGGTTCGACGCTGCCATAGCGTCTGATATCATCGCTGCTTCCGCAGTGGAGCAGTTTTCAGCACACGTGCTGCACGGACGTTTGAAGCTAGCTCGACGCCTTCCGATGTCCATACACTTCATCTAGGACAATGTAATGACTCGCGACGAAGATTGTTCCTACGATGCGGCGCGGTCCATATTTTCTTTTGACATCAGGCTATTTTCTCCGTTGGAGAAACCTGCGGCCCTAAGCCATTAGTCATAGACTCGCAACAATCGCAAAAATCAGGTCAACAAATTCAGCAGTTTGCGAGCCCTAAGGAAACACCCTTTTGATACGCAACGATTTTAAAGGACTTAGTGAATCGCCGATCTGATGGCCGAAAGCGGCGAGACCCAGCCGACTTGACTTATTTGCTTTGGACGCTCCAAACCATTCGAATCAATGGCCGTGCATATCTTCTTGGGTCATCACAGCTTCGCGTACTCAGCCTTTGCCGCGATGAGGATGGGAATGTCGGGGTCGGCGTCTTTCCAGAGGGTGAGGAAATCCTGATATGCCGCCTTGGCTTTGGTGGTGTCGCCTTGCATGGCGTAAGCGCGGGCGAGGCCGAGATGAGCGAGAACTCCGATTGGCAAGTTCAACGCAATCCCCCGATGTTCGAGGACTTTCTTGAACTCGGCGGCGGCCTCGCTACCCTGATGCGCGGCAAGATAGGCTTCGCCGCGAACATAGATGGAGTATAAAGCTGGGGCGAAAGCACTCTGCGATTGCGACCCAAGCTCGTAAGGAACGGCGATTTGAAGAGCCTCTATCGCCTTGGATGAATCACCGTGGATGAGCGCAAGCTGTCCACGAAGAGTGGGCAGATAGTTAAATCGCACCAATGTGTTTTCCGGGAAGCGCTTGTCTAAGTCATCCGAGAGTGCCCTTGCTCGGATTGCATCTCCAGCAAAGGCCAGCGCCAACGCTGCCCCAAATTGCACAAGC
>JAUTXJ010000319.1 GCA_030838075.1 Acidobacteriaceae bacterium | reverse complement strand
CACATCGTCGATCGAATATGTGCCTTACGATAAGGCGTATGAACCGGGCTTCGAAGATATGATGCGGCGCGTACCCTCCGTCGAAAAACTTTTCGCTTTGACAGGATTCAGGCCGCAAACGCCATTGAACGAAATCATCGATCGCGTGACACATTCCTTCCAGGCCAAGTCAGGGCGCGTTCCGGAAGTCCCGGTCCCGCAAGAACAAACTGTGCGGTTGGGCGACCAACACCTATCGTAGACTGTTCTCCGCGAGACCCAACCAAAAATCGGCTGGCATGAAATCATCAACTACACTATCGGTTTTAGTGCCGGTATATAACGAGGAGCACTTGGTCGCGGCCAGTCTGGAGCGATTGATGTGTCTCGCAGATTCGCCATTCCTCGATCGTGTTCAGATTGTCGTGGTCAATGACGGCTCCTCAGACAGGAGCTGGGAAGCGATTTCCCAATTCAGTGAATTATTGGCGGCCACACCGCACGACAAACTGCACTGGCTGTTCATACAACACGAAAAAAATATGGGAAAAGCAGCGGCCATCCATACCGCGCTAGCCGCGGCGACGGAAGAACTGTGCGTAATTCACGACGCTGACCTTGAATACCACCCGGGCGACCTGAAGAAAATGGTGGGAGTATTTCTCGCGGAACAGGCGGATGCGGTATTCGGCTCGCGATTTCTGGCCAGCGAGTATAGGCGAGTGCTTTTTTTTCGTCATGAACTCGGGAACCGACTTCTAACGCTGCTTTGCAACTTGGTTTCGGATCTGAACCTTAGCGATATGGAAACTTGCTACAAGATGGTGCGCACGGGCTTGCTGAAGAGCATACCGCTGACTGGCAAAGGTTTTGAAATCGAACCAGAAATTACTATCAAACTGGCGAAGCGCGGCGCACGAATTTTTGAGGTGCCCATTCGCTATGCGGGGCGGACTTATCAGGAAGGAAAGAAAATAAGCTGGCGCGACGGAGTCAGGGCGGTCAGCGCGATTTTCCGGTTTTCTTTATCGGATCAAATTTACGTTGAGGACGTTTACGGCAGCCAAATTTTGGGGCGGTTGAACCGTGCGCCGCGATTTACGAAGTGGATGGCCGATGTTATACGCCCATACGTAGGTCAAAGAGTACTGGAGATCGGAGCCGGTACCGGCAACCTAACGGCGCAGTTAATTCCTAGACTTTTGTATTGGGCAACTGATATTAATCCGTTGTATCTGATGCATCTCGAGAACGTGGGACGCAATCGTCCCTATATGCGAGTGGGCTTTACGGATGCCGAGAAGGTGGAGTCTTACCCCAAGGATCAAACATTCGATACGGTAATATGCCTGAACGTGGTGGAACACCTGGTGGATGATCGGGGCGCACTGTTGAATATTCGTTCAGCGTTGGATGCCGGAGGGCGGGCCATCATTTTAGTCCCCTGCGGACCGCACCTGTACGGAACGCTGGACGAAGTTCTCGGACACCAGCGAAGATACACGCGCGAGAGTTTGGGGAAATTGGTTGCGAGCGCCGGTTTCGAATTAGAGAAAATGTTGGAATTTAATCGCGTCGGGGTTATCGCCTGGTGGCTGAATGGGCGGGTGTTGCGCCGGCGAACGTTTGGTTTGTCCCAAATTAAATTGCTGAACGTGATGACTCCAGTATTTCGCACAGTCGACAAGATGCTGCCGTGGGCGCCGCTTTCGCTGATCGCGGTAATCAAGAAAAACTCAAGCGCAGAGTCACAATCGCTTGCAAATGGCGAGACGTCGGAAATTTTGCAGGGATCCGCAACAGGCTTTAACGAATAGCCATGTGCGCGTCTGTCCCGAGTCGATCCGGGAACACCACGACAGTGCCCAGGCGTGGAATACCATATAAAAAAATACTGCTCGTCTGTTTCCTACTCACTCTGCCCATAATCAATCCTACAGTTCACGGCGATGGGGTCGGTTACTACGCATACGCGCGCTCCATGCTGATCCAGCATAACTTGCGATTTGAAGAAGACTGGCGCCACGCAAACAGATTTTTTTCTACCTCAAGGGTCGATGAGAACGAGCGCCTAAGGCCCGAAGAGTACACGCCCACAGGCTATGTGGACAATCATTTCACCGTGGGACCTGCGATCCTTTGGTTTCCTTTTCTGATTCTTGCGCACCTTGCAGTTTTAATGACCCATGCCTTCGGCGGCCATGTTTCTGCGGACGGATTTTCGCGTCCGTACCTGATTGCCATGGCTCTTGGCACAGCCTTTTATGGTTTTGGGGGATTGCTGCTTTCCTTTTTGCTAGCCAAAAAATATGTTCGGGATCGTTGGGCCTTTCTGGCCACCATGGGCATCTGGCTGGCCACCTCCCTGCCGGTATACATGTATTTCAATCCAGCCTGGTCGCACGCGCACTCGGCATTCACGGTAGCTTTATTTCTGTGGTATTGGGAACGCACTAGAGGCTTGCGAACGATCGCGCAATGGTCGGCACTGGGCATTATTTCCGGGTTGATGATTGACGTATATTTTCCGAACGGCGTGTTTTTGCTGCTGCCGCTGATTGAGGCTTTACTGGCGCTCCGCTCCTCGTGGAAGGCTGGCGGCTGGGGTTCGCAGCGGAAGTTACTTTTCGCGGAGATGATATTCTCCGTTTCGCTGCTAGTCGCGGTCGTTCCCACAT
>JAUTXJ010000302.1 GCA_030838075.1 Acidobacteriaceae bacterium | reverse complement strand
AGGCGGCAGACTGCTTCTCTATGTCTTGCCAACTTCTATCTCCCTTCCCAAAAACTTCTTTGCAGGCCAGACATTTTTGTCTGGCGCTGGAATTCCATAAATCGTTGCGTCATACCCGGCGGCGCTTTGGCGGACGGCAGCCGTTGTGCGGAATCGGAGTGATGTCCCGAATCAACACGATGTGCAATCCAGCAGCCGCGAGCGCGCGCACGGCCGATTCACGGCCGGAACCAGGGCCCTGAACGCGAACTTCGACGCTCTTCATACCGTACTGATCGCGCGCGACGCCCGCAGCAGCCAGCGAAGCCTGTTGCGCGGCGTATGGCGTCCCCTTGCGGGAACCTTTGAAGCCGATGGCTCCAGCGGAGGACCAGCACACCACCCGGCCATCCTGATCGGCGATGGTGATCTGCGTGTTATTGAACGACGCAGCCACGTGCACGACCCCGTGCGGAATGATCCGGCGTTCGCGCTTCTTCTTGAATTCCTTCTTGCGCTTGGTTGCCGCCGCCGGCTTACCACCGGGGGTGACGTCCGGTGTTGCGTTTTTCTGCTGCTTTTCTGCCACGTGTTACTCCGTTTCTTTTGACCTTTAATTCTTGGTCCCAATAACTTGTCAGCGTTAGCCCTTCTTGCCGGTAACCTTCTTCTTGGCTGCCACCGCGCCGCGCCGCGGACCCTTACGAGTGCGCGCGTTGGTGTGCGTCCGCTGGCCGCGGACCGGCAAATTGCGCCGGTGACGAACGCCGCGATACGCCTGGATTTCTATCAACCGGCGAATGTTCATCTGGATTTCTTTGCGGAGATCGCCTTCGACACGGCCTTCCTTTTCAATTTCCTGGCGCAGACGGTTGGTTTCGTCCTCGGTAAGATCGCGAATCTTCTTATTAAAATCGACGCCCGCTTGATTGGCGAGCTTGCGCGCGCGCTCCTGCCCGATACCGTAGATCGCGGTGAGCCCAACCCACAGACGTTTCTGCGGCGGAAGATCGATACCTGCAATACGTGCCATACGTTCTCCTTATTCCTTTAGCCCTGGCGCTGCTTGTGTTTCGGATTCTGACAAATGACGCGCACCACTCCGCGCCGGTGAATCACCTTGCACTTGTCACAAATTGGTTTTACTGATGCTCGTACTTTCATTTTTCCTGTTCCTTCTGTGTGCGCTTACTTGTAGCGGTACACGATGCGGCCACGCGTAAGATCGTAAGGCGAAAGCTCCACGGCTACTTTGTCTCCCGCCAGAATGCGAATAAAATTTTTGCGCATTTTGCCGGAAACGTGGGCCAGAACCTGGTGCTTGTTTTCCAGCTCAACGCGAAACATCGCGTTGGGCAGCGGCTCTTTGACCGTGGCCATTACTTCAATGGCGTCTTCCTTGGTGTTGCCGGAATCGCCTTTCTTTTTGTCGTCTTGAACCGGTTTCGCCATACGCTCCTATATCTTTTTACTAATCTTGTCTGCTTACCACGACGGGCCGGTCATTTCTTTCGGCCGCGTCAAAATCCATGGACCATTGGCCGTGACTGCCACGGTATGCTCAAAATGCGCAGACGGGCTGCCATCCGCGGTCTCCGCCACCCATTCATCGCGCATGCGTACTTCCGGGCCGCCTGCGTTCACCATCGGCTCCACGGCTATGACCATGCCCTCTTGCAAACGCGCGCCGTGTCCAGCGTCACCGTAATTCGGCAGATTCGGTTCATCGTGCATCTTGGTGCCGATGCCGTGCCCGACAAATTCCCTGACCACCGAATAACCGTTCTGCTCCACCCAACTTTGCACCGCGTGTCCAACATCGCCAAGCCTGTTTCCCGCGCGCATTTTATCAATAGCGCGATCCAGCGATTCGCGGGTGACGTCCAGCAACTTTTGCAGCTCGGGACTTATCTCACCAACCGGAACGGTCACTGCGGAGTCCGCGTAGTAGCCGTCTACTTCCATCCCAAAATCGATGGAAACAATATCGCCCTCGCGCAACTTTCGCTTCGGCGACGGAATGCCGTGGACAATTTCGCCGTTCACTGAAGTGCATAGTGAACACGGATAACCCTTGTAGCCTTTAAACGCCGGCTTACCAGGCTTGCCTGCCAACTTCTGGTCGGCCAATTTCTCCAGATCCATAGTCGTGACGCCAGGCTTCACCGCTGCGCGCAACGCCGCCAGAACCT
Organism: Acidobacteriaceae bacterium; assembly: GCA_030838075.1. Lineage (GTDB taxonomy): Bacteria > Acidobacteriota > Terriglobia > Acidiferrales > UBA7541 > Acidiferrum. Next base: position 2,011 of record JAUTXJ010000302.1, on the reverse strand, counting down.
CGTGGACGATAAGCCCAGCGCGATGCATTTTTTCCAGTTCTTCCGCGCTGCGTAAATGAATAGCCATCTCGTTTCCGTAACCGTCAGTCCCAGCTTTACTGCGCCTTGCTCACTATCTCGAGAACTCGCTTCGAAACTTGTTCCACGCTCTGAGCCGCATCCACATCTTCGAGGCGCCCCAGCCGCCGATAATATGCCGCCAGCGGCGCGGTCATCTTGGCGTACGCTTCGAGCCGCGGCGCTACGATTTCTTCGCGGTCATCGGGGCGCTGCACCAACTCGCCGCCATCGGTGTCACAAATTCCCGGCACCTTCGGAGGGCGATCATAAATATTGTAAATATCGCCGCCCGTCTTGCACATCCGGCGCCCGGTAATCCTGCGCATCAGCAGCGCGGGATCAATTACAAAATGAACTACGACCGGCTGCTTTAGTCCATGCTGCCGAAGCAGCTCCCCGAGCCACTGCGCTTGCGCCACGGTTCGCGGAAATCCGTCGAACACGAAGCCGAAAGAACAGTCCGGGCGCTCGATTCGCTTCGCGACCATCTTCAAGATGATGGAATCCGGCACCAATTCCCCGCGAGCCATCAATGGCTTGGCTTGTTCGCCCAGAGCATTTCCCAGCGCGATATTTTCGCGCAGCATATCGCCGGTCGAGAGGTGCGGCACCCCGTACTTCCTGGCCAACTCCTGAGCTTGCGTACCCTTGCCCGCTCCCGGTGGTCCCAGAAAAATAACCGCGCGTTGCAGCCGACCCACGAGCCGGGAGTCCGGCACCGCTACGCTCTTCTCCATTACCGCCGGCCACGCAACCGGCCCTTTCGAGCGAACCCTTCGTAATTGCGCATCACCAGCTGCGCTTCCAGCTGCTGAACGGTATCCATGGCCACGCCCACCACGATCAAGAGCGACGTGCCGCCAAAATAAAATTGCACGCCCAGGCCTTTGAGGAACCACACCGGAAAGTGCCGGTCAAACCAGCCACCGATGCCCCAACCAAGATGATCCAAATGGATACCCGCGATCATCCATTCCGGGAGCAAACAAACCAGCGCAAGATAAATCGCCCCGATAAAAGTGAGCCGTTTCAAGATGCGACTGACGTGCTCGGAAGTGGTCCGTCCGGGACGAATGCCAGGAATGAAGCCACCGTTCTTGCGCATGTTGTCGGCCAGTTCCGTGGGATTGAAAACGATGCCCACGTAGAAGAAAGCGAACACCAGGATCAGCGTGATGTAAATCAAGGTGTACAGCGGCTCGCCCCACTTGAGCCGGTCCGCAATAGTGCGCAGGAAAATGTAGCGCGTGCCAAAGATCAACGCGATAGTCGCCGGAAATGCCAGCAAAGAGCTGGCAAAAATCGGCGGAATCACGCCACCGGAATTTACCCGCAGCGGCAGATACGTGGATTGGCCACCCATCACGCGACGCCCAACGACCCGCTTGGCGTACTGCACCGGAATGCGTCGCTGGCCGCCTTCCACGAAGACAATGAACGCGACAACCGCGATCATCAGTGCAATTAGCAGAATCAAAACCAATGGAGTAAGGGCGCCCCACTGGCCGGACTTGGCAAGCTCGTACAAGTTGATGATGGCGCGAGGCAAGCCCACCACGATACCCACGAATATGATCAGCGACATGCCGTTGCCGATGCCGCGCTCAGTAATCTGTTCACCCAGCCACATGATGAAGGCCGAGCCAGTGGTGAGCGCCAGCACAGTCATGATGGTGAAACCAAAACCTGGGTGATACACAAGCGATTGGCCGTTCAGACCTTGCGCCTGCAAAGTGCCGGCAATGGACAAGCCTTGCACGATGCTGAGTACGATTGTCAGGTAGCGGGTGTATTGCGTAATTTTGCGGCGGCCCAGCTCGCCCTCTTTGGACAGACGCTCCAAGTAAGGAAACACTACGGTCATCAACTGCAAAATGATGGATGACGTGATGTACGGCATGATGCCAAGCGCAAAAATCGTCATGCGCCGGAAATTTCCGCCGCTGAAGAG
>JAUTXJ010000274.1 GCA_030838075.1 Acidobacteriaceae bacterium | reverse complement strand
GGCGGAAATCCCGAGCAGATGACCCGCGATTATTTCCTCAAAAATAAAATGGCTATGCCGTACGCGTCGGCTCCCGCGGTAATCGCCGCTGTCGATGGGGCCGGCGATGGCACCGTCGCGCCAGTTGCGCCTATGGTGTTGTTCCAGCACGAAGGCAAAATTTTCCAGGTTCCCGCCGACCAGTGGAAGCCTGTTTACAATCAGTTCGCGGAACAGTGCAAGGCCGAGCATGACGAAGTTGTAGCGCTCGGCGGGTTGCACATTCTTGGCACCGAACGCCACGAAGCCCGGCGCATCGACAACCAATTGCGTGGCCGTGCCGGACGACAGGGCGATCCAGGATCGTCGCGCTTCTTCCTGTCACTCGAAGACGATTTGATGCGCATCTTTGGCGGCGAACGCGTCAAGGCGCTGATGTTCCGGTTGGGAATGACCGAAGGCGTACCCATCGAATCCGGCCTGATTTCTCGGCGCATCGAAAACGCGCAGAAATCCGTGGAAGCGCAAAATTTTGATGCGCGTAAGCATTTGCTGGAATACGACGATGTAATGAACAAGCAGCGCGAAACTATTTATGGTATTCGCCGCTCAGCGCTGGAAGGCAAAGATCAACGCGATTATGTTCTCGGCATCGCGGAAGATGTAGCTCGCGAGCTGGTAAATACTTTCTGCCCGCGCGAACAGCATCCCGATCAATGGAATACCACGCAGTTCCTTGCGGAAATGAATGCCCAGTTTGGCATCGACGCGAAAGCCGCTGGCGCCGATCCTGGCACGCTGACCCACGACGCGCTTTCCGATGCCGCTGCGGAAGCGGTGAACACGCGCTACGCGGAAAAGGAAACCCAATTTGGCGCTGACCTGATGCGCTGGCTCGAACGCCGCATCATTCTCGACGTAGTGGACTCGCAATGGAAAGATCACCTGCTTTCGCTCGATCATTTGAAAGAGGGCATTGGTCTGCGCGGATATGGCCAAAAAGATCCGCTGGTCGAGTTCAAAAAAGAAGCGTTCACGCTTTTCGAAGACATGATGGCGCGCATCGACAATGAAACGGTGCGCTACTTATTCCACATTCAGGTGCAGCAAGGTGAGCCGCCGCAGCAAATGGAGCAGCGTCCAGAACCGCCTCGGCCGCCGAGGCAGGATGCGCGGAGCGTCATGGCTAGCGCCGCGGCGCGAGCCTCTTTGGGCAACGACGGGGATTCGCAGCAGTCGACGCCGCAACATTTGCCTTCCGTGGCGCGCGAAATTGAGCGCAAGCAGGCCAGGCAGCAGCGCGACTTGCAATATCAAACCGGTCCTGCCCAAGCCGAAGCTCCAAAGCCTGTTCGTGCCGCCGCGAAAGTCGGGCGCAATGATCCGTGTCCCTGCGGTTCAGGAAAGAAATACAAGAAGTGTCACGGCGCGAATGTCTGATCGCGAAGCGAGGCTCAGCGGTTATCGTGATCGTGTAATCATTCTGAACTGAAATAATTTTGCACCAGCGCGAAGTGCGAATCCAAAGGATCGAATAAAATGCCGCCAGGAACAGGTCCCATGCAGCAGCCCGTACGTCAGCCAATTCCCAGCGTGAAAAACCTCGTAGCAATTGCCAGCGGAAAAGGTGGCGTCGGGAAAACCACTGTCGCGGTAAATCTTGCCCTGGCCCTCGCGAAGCTCGGACACAAGGTTGGATTGATGGATGCCGACGTGTACGGCCCCAATGTGCCGATCATGTTGGGCACTCACACAGAACCGCAAGCCACGCAGGACAAGCGCATCATCCCGGTGATGGCGCAAGGCATCAAGATGATTTCTATGGGCCTTTTAAATCCCGGCGACAAGCCCATGATATGGCGCGGCCCCATGCTGCACAGCGTGATCACCCAATTCCTACGCAGCGTCGATTGGGGCGAACTGGATTATTTGCTGATCGACTTGCCGCCCGGCACCGGCGATGTGCAACTGACCCTGATCCAGACCGTGGCCGTAACCGGCGCCGTAATTGTTACCACGCCTTCGACCGTGGCGCTGGCCGATGTACGCAAGGCTATCGAAATGTTTCGCCAAGTAAACGTGGAAGTGCTTGGCGTGGTCGAAAATATGAGCACCTTCTCGTGTCCACACTGCGGCAAAGCGGTGGATATTTTTGGTCACGGCGATGGCGCCACGACCGCCAAGGAATATGGGGTGCCGTTGTTGGGCGAAATTGAAATCGATCCGCGCATTCGCGTGGGTGGCGACACCGGCAAGCCGGTGGCCGCGCAGGGCGAAGCGGGTGCAGGGGCGAAGAGCCTCTTCAACGTAGCGCGCGCCGTAACAGCACGCCTCGACGAAGTCGGCGCCAACGCGACAGGCCCGTCGGTACAAATCGACTAATCACTAGAGACTTCGGGTGGCCTACCCTTTGCGATTTTGTTTTTCGCAAAGGGTTTACCTGCCGTGGCAGGTGGGCTCTATTCTCAGATCTTCATTCTGCCCGCTGATACACATTGACCTCACGAGACCGGCCCCGCAGCCTTCGCGATTCACAGTCTCGATTTCTTTCCTCGAAACTCAATCCCCATTAAGATAGAGGACAAGATAAAAGCGGCCCTAGCGTCTCAAGCTGCTAACTTAGACTGCCAGCCACGGGGAATATTGGCCAGAGTTCCGGACATTCGAGCCTTTCGCGGGAAGTGGCCGCAAATTGCCGCGAGCGCGTGGATCGATCCCGCCGCCGTAGTTATCGGCGACGTTACCATCGGCGAAGATTCCAGCGTGTGGCCGGGCACCATTATTCGCGGTGACGTGCATTACATCCGCATTGGTGCGCGTACCAACGTTCAAGACCGTTGCGTGCTGCATGTGATGCGCGATGAGTGGCCCTTACTTCTGGGTGATGATGTAACCGTGGGACACTCAGTCACGCTGCATGGCTGCACCATTGAATCACTCTGCCTGATCGGGATGGGCGCCATTATCCTGAACGGCGCGAGAATTGGCACGGGCAGCATCATTGCCGCAGGCACGCTGGTTACCGAGCGCACTGTGATTCCGCCCGACAGCCTGGTGATGGGCGCGCCCGCAAAGGTGAAGCGGTCGCTGACGGAATCGGATCGCGCTTCGATTGCCGATTACGCCAAGCGCTACATGGAATACAAAAATATTTATCGTGAGGAAGCCGCGAGTGAGTGAAAGTTCTGCAACCGGACAGCAGTCCAAGCCTGCGGCGAAGCCTCGCAAATTCCAAGCCATAAAGGGCGTGCGTGATCTGCTGCCGGCCGAGACTCCGCTGTGGAATCACGTGGAAGAAACCGCGCACGAGGTGTTCGGCACGTTCGGCTTCAGTGAAATTCGCCTGCCCATTTTTGAACCCACGGAATTGTTCGCGCGCTCCATCGGTCTCGATACCGATGTAGTGTCCAAGGAGATGTATACATTTCAAGACAGACCAATGGATTTGCCGCACGAACAACAGGAGGTATTCGGCGCAGATTTTGCAGACCGCGTGCTGTTGAAGTACAAAGAGCATGAAATTCCTCACACGGAAGAAAACCGGATCGCTATTGGACGAGTGGAAGAAATTCGCGTGGAACTCGAGGCTGCTGGGAAAAAGCTCGGGAAAGACCAGTCCGCGCTGTCGGAATACAACCGAATCTTCTACAAGCTTGTTTACCAACTCAATTACGTCATGTTGGGCGAGATGGTGACTCTACGACCCGAGGCGACAGCTAGTGTTTGCCGAGCTTACATACAACATGGAATGCAGCAACTTCCACAACCCGTGAAGTTGTATTACATGGGTCCGATGTTTCGGCGTGAACGGCCACAGAAGGGCCGATATCGTCAGTTTTACCAGATTGGCGCGGAAGTGCTGGGTGGAAATGACTCTCCCGGCATCGATGCGGAAGTCATCGACATGGTGATGACCTTCTTCGACAAGCTCCAACTGCAGGGTCTGGAGCTGGACATTAACTCCATTGGCTGTCGCGAGTGCCGTCCAAAATATGTAGAAGTACTGGGGGACGCGCTTTTGAAAGTGAAAGATAAATTGGGAGCGGATAGCCAGCGGCGTATCGATACGAATCCCTTGCGAGTCCTAGATTCGAAACTGGAAAGCGAGCAAGAAATCATCGCTACGCTGCCGCGCATGGCCGCGCACCTTTGCGCCGACTGCGCCGAACACTTCGCGGAAGTAAAGCGGCAGTTGGAATTGCGCGGAGTTATCTATCGCGAGAACTGGCGGCTCGTCCGCGGACTCGACTATTACATGCGCACAACATTCGAGATCACCGCGCAAGGCTTGGGTTCGCAGAACGCCGTTTGCGGCGGCGGCCGTTACGACGGCCTGGTAGAGTTGCTCGGCGGCCCTCCCACGAAGGGAATTGGATTCGCAATCGGCGAAGATCGTTTGATTTTATCGCTGCAGGAAAGTGGCAAAGCTCCCGCGCCACCCGCACGTGATATCTACATCGCGTGGATGGGCGAGAAAGCTTTTGCCACGGCGATTCGCGCGGCGAAAGATTTGCGCGCCGCTGGCTATCGCGTGGAACTGCCTGCCACAGAACAAAAATTCGGCAAGGCCCTCGGTCAAGCCGATAAGCTGGGCGCACGTTACGCACTTATATTAGGCGAAGACGAAGTAACCTCTGGTGAGTGGACGTTGAAGACCTTGGCCGACGGGTCCCAGAAAAAATATACCGAGAACGAGTTGCTGGAGTATCTGCGGGAAGCCAATGCACCCGCGCAACAACAGCTCTAACAAATTAGTTTTTTGTGAAGGAGAACCCAGTCTTGCTGGATTTCCTGGGCAATTTGAAGAGAACGCACTACTGCGGCGACCTGCGCGCAAAGGATGCCGGCCACGATGTGGTGGTGATGGGATGGGTCGCGCGTCGGCGCGATCTGGGCAATTTGCTTTTCCTCGACGTTCGCGATCGCTCCGGAATTGTGCAGGTGGTCTTCAATAAGGAAACGCACCCGGAAGCCCATGCTAAGGCGGAACAGGCGCGCTCCGAATTTGTGGTCGCCGTCGAAGGCAAGGTGATCCAGCGGCAGAAATCCAATCCAGAACTCGCCACTGGTGAAGTCGAAATCCTGGCTTCTCGGCTGCACATTTTAAACACAGCGAAAACGCCGCCGTTTCAAATCGAAGACGATATCAATGCCGCCGAGGAGACCCGGCTGCGCTACCGTTATCTAGATCTGCGCCGGCCGCGTCCTCATCGTAATTTGGCGCTGCGCCACAAAATATTTCTGGAAATTCGCCGCACCATGGACGAATCGGGCTTTCTGGAAGTTGAAACGCCCATGTTGACGCGCTCCACGCCGGAAGGCGCTCGCGATTATCTGGTGCCCAGCCGCGTGCATCACGGCCAGTTTTACGCATTGCCGCAATCGCCGCAAATTTTTAAGCAGATCCTGATGATTGGCGGCCTGGACCGCTACTTCCAAATCGTGAAGTGTTTTCGCGACGAGGATTTGCGCGCCGATCGCCAGCCCGAGTTCACGCAACTCGACGTGGAAATGTCCTTTCCGCGCCAGGAAGATATTTTCAACGTGATTGAAACTGTGATGGTGCGCGCCTGCGCGGTAGCAGGAATTAAAACCGAAGCGCCATTTCCGCACATGCTTTATAAAGATGCGGTTCGCAAATATGGCAACGACAAGCCCGACCTGCGTTTTGGCATGGAACTCCATGAGGTCACCGAAGCGTTTCCTGCCGAAGCCAAGTCAAAATTGCAGATTGAAGGAAATGTTTTTGCCTTCGCAGCCCCCGGTGCAGCTGGATATTCGCGTAAACAATTGGATGAATTAACCGAAAAGGCCAAAGCCTCAGGCGCTCGAGGCGCTTATTTCGTGAAGGTAGCCGCGGAAGGCGCGACCTCTACGGTAGAGAAACTGATCGGCCCCGCCAACATAAAGAAAATCGCGGAGCTCTGCGCCGCGAAAACCGGCGACCTGATTGTTGCTGTGTCTGCGAAGGAAGAAATCAAAGGTACCGAAGCAGCTGCGTTAGTGGCCGGGCAATTGCGCCTGCAACTTGGCGAAGCGCTAGGCGTTATCGACAAAACTCAGTGGAAATTTTTGTGGCTGACCGGTTTCCCGCTTTTCGAGTGGAGCAATTCCGACAAAACGTGGGTCAGCGCGCAACACCCATTCACCGGAATTGTCGACGAGGACCTGGACAAACTCGAAGCCGCGCCATGGGAAGTGCGCTCCAAGGGCTACGATCTGGTTCTGAATGGCGTCGAACTCGGTTCGGGGAGCATTCGAATCCATCGTCAGGACGTGCAGGAGCGTCTGTTTAAAGCGCTCGGCCTCACGGAAGAACAGCTCCGGCGGCGCTTCGGTTTTTTTCTGGACGCGCTTACGTACGGCACTCCACCGCACGGTGGTATCGCGCTCGGTCTTGACCGCGTAGTGATGCTGCTGGCAGGCGAAAAATCCATTCGCGAAGTCATCGCTTTCGGCAAGACCACCGCGGCTGTTGACTTGATGGCCGAATCCCCAAGCGAAGTGGATAAAGAGCAACTCGATCAACTCGGAATCCGCATCATCGAGAGCGGCTCATGAAAATTCCCGAGACCGTGTTCAGGAGCCGCTGAAACAATTTATGTCGCGTATACGCATATTGGCGGAGGCGGTGGCGAATAAAATCGCCGCTGGCGAGGTTGTGGAGCGGCCCGCCTCGGTGGTGAAGGAATTGCTCGAAAACGCACTGGATGCTGGAGCCAGCACTATTCGGGTGGAGACCGAATCTGGCGGCAGGCGCATGATTCGCGTGATCGACGACGGACACGGCATGACGCACGACGACGCGCTGCTGGCCTTCGAACGTCACGCCACCAGCAAATTGCGTAGCGCAGATGACTTGCTGTCCATCGCCACGCTTGGATTTCGCGGTGAAGCGTTGCCCACCATTGCGGCCGTCTCGAGGCTGACACTCGAAACACGCGACGCCGCTGAGCCGGAAGGCACCCGCGTTGAGTTTGCCGGCGGCAAATTGCTCAGCGTGAAGCCGGCCGGACTCGCCACGGGAACTACCATCAGTGTTGCCGATCTGTTTTATAGCGTGCCAGCTCGACGGAAATTTCTAAAATCCGACACTACAGAATTGGGTCACATTGCATCCCTGGTGACGCACTACGCGCTCGCAAATCCAGGCAAGCACTTCGTGTTGACCACCCCGACGCAGGAAATCATTAATTGCTCTCCTGTAGAAAAATTGGGCGAGCGCGTTTATCAGCTCTTTGGGAAGCAAGCCCTGGACGAATTGGCGGAGATTCCTGCTTCCACCTCCGGGTTTCGTTCCGCTATCACTGAGCCGGCGCTCGAACCTGAAGAAGAAAAATCCACCCTGACGGTCAGCGGCTTCGCCTCGCGCCCCGAAGTGCAACGCGCCAATCGCAACGGAATTTATGTTTTCGTGAATCGCCGACTGGTGCGTGACCGGCTGATCCTACATGCGATTCACGAAGCCTACCGCAATATTTTGCCTGCCGGAGTTTTCCCCGCGACCCTGCTCTTTCTGGATATGCCGTACGACGAAGTGGATGTGAATGTGCATCCCGCGAAGATCGAAGTGCGCTTCCGGCGGCCCCAGTTCGTTCACGATTTTACGCGCGACACTATCCGGCAGACATTGACAGGTTCACGCGCGATCGCAAGCTTCGCGACTGCGGCGGGAGGTGGTCCGCAGCCAATGCGGACACCAGGAGCGGGTGTGGGAATCTCGATGGCAGCCACCACTGCGGAATTTTCTACGCGAGAGCAGGGAATTGGCAGTGGCGCCGGACCATCCGGAATTCCGCGCGCCATTATTCCGGCGTCGGAGGACTTCGGCATGGGTTCCGGAGTGGGCTCAGACGGCGGCTTCGATTTACCTTCTGCGCCGCTCAGGCCCGTAGAGCAACGACTGGCATTCGGGCAGGGAGGATTCTCCACTACGGAACCGGGATTGACGCGAGGAACCACCGTTGGGAATTGGGCAGGAAACCTTGCCGGACCGAACGGCGATGCACCAGCTAGCCTCCCGAGGCCCGATCAGATTTCCGATTTGAAACCGCTGGGCCAAGTGAGCTCCAGTTTTATCGTGGCCGTAAACGGTGGCGGCCTGTGGCTCGTCGATCAGCACGTTGCGCATGAACGCGTACTATTCGAGCAGCACTTATCGGCGCGCCGCGCGGGGAAAATCGAAGCGCAACGAATGCTGATGCCCATGGTCATCGAACTGGCGCCGCGACAAATTGTCATCTACGAAAAAATCGCCGAAGAACTGGCTGCCAATGGATTTGAAGTGGAACCGATGGGCCCGAGAAGTGTGGCTATCCAGGCGGTCCCTGCGGGAATTGTGGCCAGCGACGCCGAAAAACTACTCACGGAAATTCTGGATGGAATTGAGCGGGAAAACGCGGCCATTTCGATTGAAACGCTACAGGCCAAGATCGCCGCTTCCACGGCCTGCCACGCGGCCATCAAAGTAAACATGCCGTTGGATCAAACCAAAATGGAATGGCTGCTGGCGGAGCTGGCGAAAACAGATTGTCCCATGAGCTGTCCGCACGGACGCCCGGTAGTGCTGCGTTACTCAGTAAAGGAAATCGAGCGCGCATTTCAAAGAATATAGATGCCTGTCTGGCGACAATTTTCAGGTGCGTTGAACGGCATAGACAAACAATTGACGACGCGAGGTGAACGCGAAGCATGACCGAGACGCAAAAGACGGCCGTGATTTTTGGAGTCGCCAACAAGCGCAGCATCGCTTGGGCCATCGCGCAGAAATTGCAGCAAGCCGGCTGGCGGCTGGCTATCACCTACCAAAACGAGCGCCTGGCTCAGGAAGCCAAGGGTCTGATCGAAGACCTTCCAGGCGCGAAGGGATTCATGTGCGATGTCTCGCATGACGATCAGATCGCCAAACTGTTTGAAGAATTAAAAGCGAAATACGGCACGTTGCAGGGCGTCGTGCACAGCGTGGCCTTTGCGCCCGCTGCAGAACTAAGCGGCGAATTCCTCAATACTACTCGCGAGGGATTTCGCATCGCGCACGATGTCAGCGTCTACTCGCTGATCGCCGTTGCGCGCGCGGCGGCTCCCTTGATCACGCAAGGGGGCGGCATCGTGACTATGACGTACTACGGTGCGGAAAAAGTAGTTCCCAAATATAACGTGATGGGCGTCGCTAAAGCCGCGCTGGAAGCGAGCGTGCGCTATCTTGCAAGTGATCTGGGCGCGCAAAATATTCGCGTCAACGCGATTTCCGCGGGGCCGATCAAAACTCTGGCGGCGCGGGGAATTTCGGGTTTGGGTGAAATGTTGAAGTCGCACGCCGAGCGAGCGCCCTTGAAACGCAATGTTGATCCCGGGGAAGTCGGAGCAACAGCCGCGTTTTTACTATCCGAAGCTGGCTCTGGAATTACGGGCGAGACAATTTACGTCGATTGCGGTTATAACATCATGGGATTTTGATCGTCCCACTTAAAACTGCGAGCGTTGCACGCCATTGTTCATCATCATCGATCTTGATCTGAAGCGCGGCATTCTGGTGGCGCGCTTCCCACAAAATGCAAAAACTAACCATCGCCATTGATGGCCCGGCGGGCTCAGGCAAGAGCAGCTTGGCGCGCCGCGTGGCCAGCATGCTGGGCTATTTGTACATGGACAGTGGCGCGATGTATCGCGCCGTGGCTCTGAAAGCGCTACGTCGGAGAGTGCCGCTTAACGATGAACAGGCCCTGAGCACAATCGCGCGTGAGACACACGTTGAGTTGAAGCGGCCAAGCCCAGAGCAGGAAGCGGCCGGCGCCAAGAACTGCGTGTTCCTGGACGGCGTCGAGGTGACCGACGAGATTCGCACCGAGGAAGTAGCTCAGGCCGCTTCGCGATTGGCTACCATCCAGGAAGTTCGCGAGGTGCTGGTGGCCGAGCAACAGCGAGCCGGAGCCGGCGGCGGTATTGTGATGGAAGGACGCGACATCGGTACGGTGGTTTTTCCTGACGCCGAGTTGAAGATTTTTCTGGATGCTTCCCCGGAAGTGCGCGCGCAGCGGCGCTGGAAAGAACATCAGGAAAAAGGCGACAAAATTTCCCTGCAGGAAGTAGTAGAAGAAGTTCGCGAGCGCGATCGCCGCGATCGCGAAAGAAAAGTATCGCCACTGGTCCGCGCCGCGGACGCGGTGCTGGTGGATAACACCGCAATGGGTATCGATGAAACCGCGCGAATCATTGTGATGTTGGTGAAAGAACGCGATGCCACAGCCGCAAAGGCGGGGAGGACTGCATGATTCGGATGCTGACGATGGTGGCGCTGGGCGTCGGTGGCACATTGCTGGCCGTGCCGTTGGTTTTGTTGGCGCAAGGTGCGGCGAACGAAAAAAATAGCGCTGAAACCAGAAGCGGCAACGACGCGTCCCGAAAATTTCGCAGTTACCTTGAAGAAGACTGGAAGCGCTGGATGGTGGAATATCCCGAACTAGCCACTGCCGCGGGTTTTCCAGGTCAGAACCGGCGATGGAGTGATGATTCGCCCGCGGGAATCGAAGCGCGCAAGAAACATCTACACGATAGCGCCGCCGCACTGAAAGCGTTTTCGCACGACTCCCTGCCGCACGAGGAGCAGCTTAATTTCGATCTGTATTCCGATTTACTCAACACCGCGGAAGAAGGCTTGCAGTATGGCGACGACCCGCTGCCGTTCCGCAATGTAGTTCCTCAAAACAACTGGATGCCCATAAATCAGATGGGCGGTGTCCAGCAATCTGCCGCGGAAACCATTTCCACGATGCCGAACCGCTCCGCGAGCGACTACGAGGACATTTTGGCCAGGCTCGAGGCCCTCCCGGTTTACGTGGAACAACAACAAGCCCTGCAGCAAGAAGGTCTGAAGCGCGGATACACACCCCCGAAGCTGATGTTGCGGGATGTGCCCAAGCAGATTGCCGACCTAATCCCGGCCGACCCGCTAGCCAGCGCCTTGCTGGAGCCATTCAAAAATTTCCCCGTGGAAATCCCCGAGCACGAACGAACACGCCTGACCAATCGCGCGAAAGAAATTTACAACGCGCGCTTGGTCCTTGCCTTTCGGCAACTGCACGACTACATCGCATCGACCTATTTACCGGCTTGCCGCGAATCCATCGCCGCTACGGCGCTCCCCCAAGGCGCGGAAGCTTACGGCTTTCACGTTCGCTGGCAGACTACGACCAATCTGACCCCGCAACAGATTCACGAAGTAGGTTTGTCGGAAGTGAAACGCATTCGCGCAGAGATGGATAAGGTAATCGCCTCAACGAATTTTAAAGGCAGCTTCCACGAGTTCACCGAATTCTTGCGCAACGATCCCCGTTTTTATTTTGAAAAGCCCGATGACCTGGTGAACGGCTACCGCATCATCGCCAAGAAAATCGATCCGGAGCTGGCACATTTGTTTGGCAAGCTTCCGCGCTTGCCTTACGGCGTGACGCCCATTCCGGATTTTAAAGCGCCGTCGCAAACCACTGCCTATTACCAGGCGGGCGCACCCAGCGTGGGCCGGCCGGGCTACTATTTCGTGAATACCTATAACCTGCCCGCACGCCCGAAATGGGAGATGGAAGCGCTTTCGCTGCATGAATCGGTGCCCGGACATCATTTGCAGATTTCGCTGGCGCAGGAAATGGAAAACCAGCCGGAATTTCGCAAGCACGTAGGCTACTCCGCATTTGTGGAGGGCTGGGCGCTCTACTGCGAAAGTCTGGGCGAAGAATTGGGGATGTACAAGGATCCCTATTCACAATTTGGCCAACTGAGTTATGAAATGTGGCGCGCGGTGCGCCTGGTGGTCGACACCGGAATGCATGCGCAAGATTGGACGCGCGAACAAGCCATCCAATTTTTTAAAGACAATACCGGAAAGACCGATCAGGACATTACCGTGGAAGTGGACCGCTACATCGTTTGGCCGGGCCAGGCGCTGGCCTACAAGCTCGGCCAACTAAAAATCCGTGAGCTGCGTACACGAGCAGAGAAGCTGCAAGGCGCAAAATTCAAAGTGCGCGCATTTCACGACGCTGTGCTGGAAAACGGCGCGCTGCCCCTCAATGTACTGAGCGCACACATGGAAAATTGGATGGAAGTTATGCCGAAGTAGCAGTCAGTTGAACGCGCCTGACTATGTGGGCGCGGACATAGAGCCGAGGAATTCGGAGTTGGATTTGGTTTTGGTCAGTCGGCTCAGCAACAACTCCATGGCTTCCACGGTGGATAGCGGGCTGAGTACTTTGCGCAGCACCCAAATGCGGCTGAGTTCGTCTGGCGGAAGCAGGATTTCGTCTTTACGAGTACCTGAACGCTGAATATCAATTGCAGGGAAGACGCGTTTGTCAGACAGGCGCCGGTCAAGATTGATTTCCATGTTGCCGGTGCCCTTGAACTCCTCGAAGATTACGTCATCCATACGGCTGCCGGTGTCGATCAACGCCGTGGCAATGATGGTGAGCGAGCCGCCTTCTTCCACATGGCGCGCGGCTGCAAAGAAACGGCGCGGGCGCTGCAGGGCGTTGGCGTCAATACCGCCGGATAGCACTTTGCCTGACGGCGGCGTCACCGCGTTGTAAGCGCGGGCGAGACGCGTGACGCTGTCGAGCAGAACTACGACGTCGCGCTTGTGCTCCACCAGACGCTTGGCTTTCTCCAAAACCATTTCTGCAACTTGAATATGGCGCTGAGGCGCCTCGTCGAAGGTCGAGCTGATGACTTCGCCTTTCACGGTGCGCTGCATGTCGGTGACTTCTTCCGGACGCTCATCAATGAGCAGCACGATCAGCGCGACTTCCGGGTGGTTCACGGTGATGGAATTAGCCATGGATTGCAGCATCATGGTTTTTCCGGTGCGCGGAGGAGCGACGATCAAACCGCGCTGGCCCTTGCCCACCGGGCACAGCAGGTCCAGCACACGCCCGGTCATATTTTCCTTGGTGGTTTCCATCTTCAGCCGGCCCTGCGGATAGAGCGGGGTGAGGTTATCGAAGAATATTTTGTTGCGCGCGACTTCCGGATCTTCGAAATTTACGGCTTCCACTTTGATCAATGCGAAATAACGCTCGCCGTCCTTGGGAGGGCGAACCTGGCCGGAGACGGTGTCTCCGGTGCGAAGATCGAACTTGCGAATCTGTGACGGCGAAACGTAAATATCGTCGGGGCCCGGAAGATAGTTGTATTCCGGGGCGCGGAGAAACCCAAACCCGTCGGGCAGGCATTCGAGAACGCCTTCGGAGAAGATCAAGCCGTTCTTTTCCGTTTGTGCGCGGAGGATCTGAAAGATCAGCTCCTGCTTGCGCATGCCGCTGGCGCCGGGAATGTTGAGTTCCTTGGCGATCTTGGCGAGATCGGTGATATTTTTTTCTTTGAGCTCGGCAAGGCTAATGCTCATCTGGTTGCTTCCTTCGACGCTTGTTTCTTTCATATGTCCTTAACTTTTATGGGTGAAAAATTGACCTTAGAAAAATCCGGATTGTGTACGAGGTGGCGCGCAGACTGGCTAAAGCACGACACTCGGCCAGGGAGGCAAACCAGACTATCTTCAACCGGAAGCGCTACTTAACCAGGATCACAGTCCGCGAAAGCCCGAACGCGAACCGCACTCCAGTGGCGCTTTTAGTTGGTCAAACTTGTGTCTTTC
>JAUTXJ010000229.1 GCA_030838075.1 Acidobacteriaceae bacterium | reverse complement strand
AAGATTGCTGATGGCGTCGCGAGAATAAAACTCGGGCTCCAGACTAAAATCGTTCTAGGGAATATTCACGCCAAAAGGGACTGGGGCTACGCACCGGATTACGTCCAGGCCATGTGGCTGATGCTCCAGCGCGATAAGCCTTCCGATTATGTGATCGCCAGCGGTAAATCTTACTCTGTCGCCGAGTTTGTCAGCATGTCCTGCCGCCAGGCTGGTCTCCCAAATGACCCGCAAAGCTATCTCGAACTCGATGCGAATCTCCTCCGCCCCAGCGAAGTTGGTTACTTGCAAGGCGATCCCAGCAAAGCTACGAATGAACTCGGCTGGAATCCTTCCCACACCCCGATTGAGGAACTGGTCCGCATCATGGTGGAGGCCGACCTGCTCCGGGTGCAGCGGGAAATTCGCGACGGCCGCCATCAAAATAAAATAACCAACGCGAACTTTGTCACTCCCCATCGGGAATGATCCAGAAATCATGAAAATTGGGTTTCTATATGATGCGATTTATCCTTACCAGAAGGGCGGCGGAGAGCGAAGAATTTTTGAAGTGGCGCGCCGCCTCAGTGCTCGCGGGCACGAAGTTCACATAATTGGTATGAAAGGCTGGACTGGACCGGACTCCATCAAAAATGATGGATTGATTTATCGTAGCTTGGGCCGCTCAATTCCTTTGTATCACTCCTCTGGCCGGCGCTCTATTTCAGAAGCTTTCGAATTCGGTCTGCAGTCCTTGCGCCTTTTACGTTTTGAGCGCTTTGACGTAATCGATTGCGGCCAGTGGCCCTATTTTCACTTTCTCCCTGCCAGGGCCTATTGTTGGTTGCGTTCTTGTCCAATGATAGTTTCCTGGTATGAAGTTTGGGGACGCCATTGGTTCGAGTATCTTGGACCACTTGGTTTCGCAGGCGCTATGATCGAAAAGGCCTTCGTTCACTTGCCCGATCGGATATTTGCCGTATCCGATGCGACGCGGCGTGACTTGATTCATACCGGTGCCCGTCCCGATGTGGTCGTGATGATACCCAATGGGATAGACTATAAACGTATTTGTTCGATAATCCCTCCCTCGACTAAATATCATGTCTCCTATATCGGCCGTTTGAAGAACCACAAGAACGTGGACGTGCTCGTGGAAGCCATCGCTCTCGCAAAAAATTCCATTCCCGATATCTCTGCTGTCATCATAGGTGACGGACCGGAGAAACCTATGCTTCTGGAAAAGGCTCGCTCGTTAGGTGTCTCCCAGAACATAACCTTCACAGGCGCGATCGAGGAATTCGACGACGCAATCCGGCTGCTTAAATCCTCCCTGCTGTTTGTGAATCCGTCGACCAAAGAGGGTGGCGGCAGCATCACCTTATTTGAAGCCAACGCCTGCGGACTGCCTGTGATCGCCGTGAGATGCCCGCACGGTATCGACCCCAATTTGATTCGCGAGGGCGAAAATGGCTATTTTGTAGATGAGTTATCCGCGAAGAAAATTGCCGATAAGTTGGTCGCGCTGCTGGATAACACCGAGGTCATGAACGCCAACGCTTCACAAACAAAAAACATGGCTGCTCAATACGATTGGGATGTCGTCGCCGATCAGCATGAAAACGCTTACAAGAAAATATATCAGCTCCAGTAAGGTGAAAAATGAAACGAATCGAACGAAACGGTGATCTTATTGCTCTCATCATCGACACTGCGGCGGATTTTAAACCCGGTGTCCATTTTATTTCCGATCCCACTTGGCCTCTCCAGATTGGTCTTCTGGCCCACCGTGGCGGACACTCTATTCCCGCCCACCGGCATTTTGAGCGCCAAAACAGTGGCAAAACCATGACGCAGGAATTCTTACTCGTAGTCAGCGGAGAAATGGAAGTCGACTTTTACGATGCTGATGGTTCATTGTTCCGCTCCGAAACCCTGCTCCCCGGCCAAGCCCTTTTGCAAATCCGCGGCGGGCATGGCTTCCGTTTTCCCGCATCTAGTCAGGTGCTTGAATTAAAAATTGGCCCCTATCTTGGACTCGATCAGGATAAGCAGCTCATCGCCCAGACGGTCGCAAAGTCGTGACTCCTCAAGTTCAGAGCGCGATTCCAAAAATAATTCATCACCGCCGCGGCAGCTGGCAAATCCCAGGAGGAACATGGCAGCTTCTACTTCTTTAAGCAAAATTCCAGTCTGCCAACCGTTTTTAAACGGCCGGGAACTCGAATATGTCCGGGACGCGGTGGATTCGACATGGATTTCTTCGCAGGGTAAATACCTCGAGCGCTTCGAGAGAGAGTTCCCTGCCTACGTCGGACTGAAGCACGGAACCTGCACCTGTAACGGAACGACCGCTTTGCACGTGGCACTCCGCGCTGCAGGCATTGGACCTGGCGACGAAGTAATCCTTCCGTCCTTCACCATGATCGCCACTGCTTTCGCGATCTGTTATTGCGGGGCTACCCCCGTTCTTCTCGACGCCAATCCGGACGACTGGAATCTTGACGTCTCCACACTAGAAGCGGCCGTCTCACCCAAAACCAAGGCCATTCTCGTCGTGCATATTTACGGGCACCCGACGGACATGGATCCCGTCTTGGAGTTCGCCTCCCGCCACAATCTTTTTGTAATCGAAGATGCCGCTGAAGCCATCGGTTCGGAATATAAAGGCAGGCTATGCGGATCGTTTGGACGCATTTCCTGTTTCAGTTTCTTCGCCAATAAAAATATCACCTGCGGCGAAGGCGGCATGGCATTGACCAATGACGATCTACTGTATGATCGTCTGCGCTATCTGAAAAACCTCAGCTTTCCACTCGGTAAGAGTCGTGAATATGTTCACGAAGAGATTGGTTACAACTATCGAATGTAGAATTTTCACGCCGCGCTCGGGTGCGCCCAACTCGAACGAGTGCACGAATATGTTGGCATGCGTCGCCGTAATGCCGCGCTTTATTCGCAAAGATTGTCCCGCATTCCCGGATTGCGTTTGCCTGTCGAGCGCCCTTCGGTGAAGAATAGTTACTGGATGTACGGCATCGTGTGCGAAAAACAATTTCCAGTGTCGCGAGACCAACTGATTGACAAATTGCTGGAGCGCGGCATCGAATCGCGAAAATTTTTTAAACCCATGCATTTGCAGAAATCCATTCGCGATTATGGTTTCCGCGCGCCCTCGCCCATGCCTGTATCTGAACATTTGGGTGACGCTGGCTTGTACTTGCCTTCCAGCTCGTCGCTCGCGGTGGAAGACATCGATCGAATTTGTGACGCTATTTCTGAAATCGCATCTGTGAGGAACGCTCACTAAAATGTTTAGTTCGTCGATCCCGAAAGCGGGCACGGATTGAAGCAATGATTCGTCTCAGACTTAATCTATTCAAGTTTTCGCTTAATTTCGTCGAATTGCTGCTCCCGCTGCTCTCCTTTACCCTTGCGGGTTACATCCGCTTTGACCTCCCTTTCTTTGCGGCCTCCAAAGATTACATCGGCCTGCTTTTGCTTACGACCATCAGTTGGGCTCTCTTGTCGCGCCAGTACGGTCTTACCTCTCCCGTGAACCTTTTTGCTGCCGGGGGTAAGTCCAGAAGAATCGCCAGCGCCTGCGGTGCCACGTTTCTAGTTACTTTTGTGGGCGCCAGTTTTTATCGCAATGCGCAGTTTTCCCGCAGTTTCCTGGTATTAAGTTGCGTTCTTCTCTTTTTCCTGACCTTCACCTCGCAAATTCTGTTTCGCGTCATCTTGGAGAGTCTGCGCCGCCGTGGAAAATATTGCATTCGCGTCCTGATTATTGGCGCCGATGATTTTGCCTTGGAAATGGCCAACCGTTTAATGCACGGCCAATTGACGCCCTGCCAGGTAGCCGCTTACGTCGCGCTTCCCAACCAGCAAGTTTCCGTTACCGACCTCCCCGTCTACACTTTCGATGACGTTCCCCGGATCGCCGCTCAGAACGGCATCGATGAAGCCGTTCTTGCCATTCCCTATGCTCGCTTTGGTGAAATTCCCTCCATATTGCGCCGCCTTGAACCGCTATGCGTGCCGACGCGCGCGTTTTTGAGTTTTGGAGATGGTGTCCAGATTGAAGAGCACCTGTTTGATTTTGGCGGAATGCCTCTGTTGGATTTAAAACCTACCCCCACCGAGTCCATGTCTTATGCTTTGATAAAACGTCCATTTGATTTTCTCTTCTCCATCCTGGTGCTGATCCTTTCCGCTCCCATCATGATCTTGATCGCCATCGTCATTAAGCTGACTTCCCGCGGCCCTGTGCTTTTCATTCAAAATCGCGTTGGATTCAAGGGCCAGATTTTTCGCATGTATAAATTCCGCACTATGATGGGGTCGGAAAACGAGGAAGGTACCCGCTGGACCGTTGAAAATGATCCGCGCTGTACTCCCATTGGATCGTTTTTACGGCGCACAAGTTTGGACGAGCTTCCTCAGTTCTTCAATGTTTTAAAAGGCGACATGAGCGTGGTGGGACCCCGCCCTGAGCGCCCCTATTTTGTCGAAAAGTTTGTGAAAGACACCGAGAGTTACAACAGCCGCCACTATATGAAGGGCGGTATTACCGGATGGGCGCAAATTAACGGCTTACGCGGCGATACTTCCATCCCTGAACGAATCCGCTACGATCTTTATTACATGCGCCACTGGAGCCTTGGATTTGATCTTCAAATTATCCTGCTCACGCTTATACGTGGTTTCGCAAATAAAAACGCCTACTAGCCGGAAGTGATTTGCACTGCCTGCGCCGTGCTCCCGCTGACCAAACTCATTCGAAATTTATTGCATCACCGTAACATTCCATCCCACGCTGTTGGGTGTAATACTGCCGGTTGTTGGATTGCAGACTCTCACTTTCACCTTATCGTTTTCACTAATCCACGCGCTCCACACCAGATTTCCACTTCCCAACGCTGCACTCGGCGAAGCCATGGCTGTTCCGCTTGGACGCGCATTCGCTACCTGCATTTCCCCTTCGGCACAGCTCTGCGCCGCGATTGCAGAGTAGGCCAATTTTTGGCTTGCCCGGTAAATCCCCTCGATGACAGTTCCATTTCCGCCAACCGATAATCCATGCGGCACAGCCAAAACTCCCGACGGCTGCATCCGCATGCGCAATGCTCCGCCGGAGTAAAAACTGATGGTCCCGGCAGCGCTCGAATCCAGGTTGTTGAAGATCATGTCGCCCCGCCCTTGCTGCACTCCGCTCGGCTCTGGAAAATAAATGTGATTGCCAATCTTGACGTCCCCGGCGTCCACCGCCAATGCCCACGATTTTGCTCCCATGGCCAGCGGGGGATTCGATTCGATGCGCAAAGTCGCGGCATCCAGAGCCGGGACGGTCCCGCCTCCATCAATTGGCGCCGCGATCGCTACGCCGCTGATGGTTGGCGCGGGCGTGCCCTTCGACGGCCGAATAATTTTTGGAAAGAACAATACCGCGTCCATTTCCTGCTCCGCGCCATTCCACACTGTGCCGGTAAGCTGCGGCAGAAACACCACGCTGGACGCAGCCGACACGGATTCCTCGCTACCGGTGGCATTCTGTAACAGAAAGTCCGTCGTGCGCGGCGTAGCATTCCAATCCTGGTATATCCGATGGGCTTTACCAGAAGCATCGAATAAGCTCATCGATCCGCCGCTTCTTTCCTGTTTCGAGTCACTTCCTTGTCCTTCACGTTTTCTGTCTACGTTCGAACGTTCTTGCCCATGGACAACGCTAATGGACGCCCATAAAATCACCAGGATCGCAGTTATCCTCATAATCCTTCCTCAATCGAGTAAATTTTGACGACGGTGAAGAATCTCTTCGTTGGCCACCAAATATCAGGTATATAAGCTTGGAAACCTCTGGGCAACACGCAAGTTCCCCAGAATCTAGCTCTCGGGTTTTCGAGCCAGAAGTTAAACGTCGTCAAAGATGTTGATCTGCATTCCGTTATTTTTGCCGCATAATGTTTACGTCAAGTCGGACCACTGAACCCCCGGGTGATTTTCGAGCCGGGAAAAAATGCCATGACTGATTATGCAGCCCACATAGCCCGTGAGATTCAGGAAAGCATCTCCGTCAAGATGGAGCTGGGTCGCGTCGCCGACCAAATCTCCGAAGCCGCAACCGCGATGGTAAATTGCCTTAGCGCCGGCGGAAAATTGATCGTTTTCGGTAACGGTGGCAGTGCCTCGGACGCCCAGCACATGGTCGCTGAGCTCGTCGGCAGATACGCGGCCAAGCGCCAAGCCCTCGCCGCCATTGCGATAACCACCAACTCTTCTTCGCTCACGGCCATCGCCAATGACTTTGGATTCGAAGAAATTTTCGCCCGCCAACTCGAAGCCCTTGCCAAGCCTCAGGATGTAGTCCTCGCGATTTCCACCAGTGGAAACTCACCCAACGTCTTGCGTGCTCTGGAGGTCGCAAAGACCCTCGGCCTGAAGAAAATTGGACTTACCGGAAACGACGGCGGCAAGCTTCGCGATTTCGTGGACATCAGTGTCGCCGTGCCGTCCACCTCCACCCCCAGAATTCAGGAAGCTCACACTTTGATAATTCACATCCTCTGCGGAATCGTGGAAAACTCTTTCGTCCACGACGCTCATCCCGGCGGCCAAATCTTAATCACCGGCAAGGCGCGGTAATTGCCTAATCTTTCGAGTACGCTGGACGCTTTTCCTGCCTCTCGCATCGCGGTCGTCGGCGACCTGATGCTCGACGAATATTTGTGGGGTCACATCGAGCGCATCTCACCCGAAGCTCCGGTTCCGATTTTGAGCGTCAGTCACCGCACCTCTACCTTGGGCGGCGCCGGAAACGTCGCCGAGAATTTGCGTCATTGGGGCGCCGACGTCACCCTCATAGGTGTGGTGGGCTCTGATGAAGCCGCTCGCCAACTGTACGACTTGTTCCAATCACACGGAGTCGACGCCAAAGGAGTTCTCACCGACCCTCTTCGCAAAACAACCCGCAAAGCCCGCCTGATGTCCGTGGAACACGGTCAGCAGGTCTTCCGCCTGGACGAGGAATCAACAATTTCAGTCAAAGGTGAAATTGAAAATAGTCTGATAGACGCGATTCGAAACCTCGACCAAAACGTCCAAGCCATCGTGTGCTCCGATTATCTAAAAGGTGTCTTGTCTGAAAAAGTTTTGGCTGCGGTGTTTGAAGTCGCGCGCTCCCGAGGCATCCGCAGCATCGTCGCGCCAAAAGATTCGAATGCCGAAAAATATCGCGGCTCGACTATTCTTATGCCCAACTCAACAGAACTGCGACAGATGACCCAGCAGCGTGCAAATCAGGACGCGAACCAGGAAGCGTGGCTGGACGCTTCCGCTCGCTCCTTGGTTGAAGTTCTTGCCTTGGAGGCCTTGCTGGTAACCCGCGGCAGCGAAGGTATGTCGCTCTTCGAAAACTCCGCAAGTGGTTTGCGCAGGGTCGATATTCCCACCATGGCCCGCAGTGTTTATGACGTAACCGGAGCCGGCGATACTGCCATTGCCGCCTTCAGCGCGGCGGTCGCTTCGGGAGCAGATCTGGGCGCCGCCGCCCAACTCGCCAATTTAAGCGCAGGCATTAAGGTAGGAAAACGTGGAACTGCGTGCGTCGATCTCGAAGAAATTCGAGCGTCGCTCAAGGAAGTGAGAGCTCCCCACGATTCCGTATAATTTCAAATAGCTGGCTGCTCTCGCGACACAGTTCCGTCGTAGCGTTCTTTCACGTGGCTGATGAGCAGCCGGATGCTGTTCGCCAATTGCAC
>JAUTXJ010000218.1 GCA_030838075.1 Acidobacteriaceae bacterium | reverse complement strand
TTGTGGCGAACGACGACTCGAACCTCCGGCCCGCAAGGGCTCAACTTGCTGAACCGCCGTATGCGGACCCGCCTGTACGGTGGTGTGGGAGGGGCGAGCAGGTGACTGCTCCCCCTATCCCGATTTCTGATGAGCTTACCGTGACCGTTGGAGTTTTAGTTCATTGGCTGGGGCAGTTCGCAATCGAAACCACAAAAATAGTGCCACTACTGCGAACGCCGCTCCGATTGAATCGAGCAGGGAATCATTGGGCGAGGCGGTCCGGCTCGCGACGAATGCCTGGTGGATCTCGTCGAGCGCTGAATAACCTGCGGCAATAAATAACGCCGTTAACGCCCACGACCAACGCCACGCGCGTTGACCTCCCCTTATGCCCCTGTAAAGCAGTAAACAAAATATGAAATATTCCGTGAAATGCGCTGTCTTGCGCACAAAAAAGTGGATGGTCACGAAACCTTGCTCTGTCAGATGGGGTATCAGCCAGAACAGGATCGGCCGCAATATTCTTCCGGTGTGGTCCGCGGAAAACGCGTCCGTCGACAAGGAAAAAATCACCGCTGCCCAGCACAGTGCCGGGAGCCAGGCCATCAGCAACCGGAGCTGGCGCGGCGTCTGAATGCGTCCTTCCATCTCCGATAATTGCGGAATGGGGCGCGGATCGCGCCAAGGTTGCGGGTCAGCCACGAAATAACTCGTACGCGATCATTCGTATATTGTCTCTGGTTTGCCGTTTATTCCATGCGGTAATTCGGAGCTTCGCGCGTGATGATTACGTCATGCACATGGCTCTCACGCAATCCCGCGCTGGTAATGCGGATGAACTTGCTCTTCGTCGTAAGTTCCTTCAGCGTGCCTGCGCCTGCGTAACCCATGCCGCTCTTTAAACCGCCCACTAACTGGTCAGTAAGCGCCGCTAGCGAACCTTTGTAGGGCACGCGGCCTTCCACGCCCTCGGGCACGGATTTGCCTCGCTCCACGTTTTCTTGACCATAACGATCTGCCGCCGCCGTGCCATCTTCCATCGCCGCCGTCGAGCCCATGCCGCGGTACGACTTAAATGTGCGACCCTGATACAAAATTGTTTCGCCCGGCGCTTCTTCCGTGCCGGCAAACAACCCGCCGATCATCACGCACGAAGCACCAGCGGCGATCGCTTTGCTGATATCGCCGGAAAACTTAATGCCGCCATCGGCAATCACCGGCACGTCAGTACCTTCCGCCGCGCGCGCCGCTTCCATGATCGCGGTAATTTGCGGTACACCAGCGCCAGTCACCACCCGAGTGGTACAAATTGATCCCGGACCAATGCCAACTTTTAGTCCATCAATGCCCAGCGTGATCAAATCTTTTGCGCCTTCAAAGGTTGCCACATTGCCCGCAATCAACTGCATTTCCGGAAGGCGATTGCGGATTGCCTTAATCGCTTCCATCACCCTCGCAGAATGCCCGTGCGCGGTATCGATCGCCAGCACATCAGCTTTGGCGCGCGCCATTTCCACCGCGCGTTCCAGAAAATCTCCTGTAGCGCCCACCGCCGCTCCCACTCGCAACCGGCCTTGTTCATCCTTGGCCGCTCGCGGATAGGCCAGTTTTTTCTGAATATCTTTTACGGTGATCAGTCCTTTGAGATTGTAATCCTTGTCCACGACCAGTAATTTCTCGATGCGATGCTTCTGCAAAATGCGCTCAGCTTCGTCCAGCGTAGTCCCCACTGGCACGGTGACCAAGTTGTCTTTAGTCATCACCGCGCTGACCAATTGCGAGTGATCCTTTTCAAAGCGCAGATCCCGGTTGGTAAGAATCCCGGTAAGCCGGGCGCCGCGCGTAACCGGCAAGCCGGAAATCCGGTATTTGGTCATGATGTCGAGCGCTTGCCGCAAGGTAATATCCGGCGAAATCGTCACCGGATCGACGATCATTCCACTCTCCGAGCGTTTCACCCGATCGACTTCCTCGCTCTCGCGCTCAACGGACATGTTTCGGTGCACGACGCCAATTCCGCCCTGTCGCGCAATAGCGATCGCCAGCCGCGATTCGGTCACGGTGTCCATGGCCGCGGATGCTAGTGGAATATTCAACGACAGTTTGCGCGTGAAGTTGGTGCGCGTATCCACTTCGGCCGGTAGCACTGAGGACTTTCCGGGCAGCAGCAGCACGTCATCGAAAGTAAGAGCCTCGGCTATCGGTCCATCCTTCATTCACAAGCCTCGCAGAGGAAATTTTAGGAACAAAAATTAGCGTGTAGCGTAAAAACGCGCGCTAAAAACAACGCGGCCCAGCAAGCTTCTGCTGGGCTTCGAACTGATTCATTAAATCGAAGAAATTGTTCACCTGGATATTTCATTGTAGGGTCCCGCCTAGTTGCGGTCAAGTTGAGCTGCTCGACGTTCTCTGGTCGAAAATTCGCGTACCACCATTTGTGTTACTGTAGGTATTCGGACATCGCGAGTATCCGCGTCATGCCGCTATTTCTCGAAGATTTCGAGCCTCATCCCGTGCTTCGCGGCGCGCATATGATGACTGTAGCTCCTGTATTTTGGCCGAGAACCTTTTCTCTGCCGGCGCCGCAGGATCGCTTATTTCAGGTCGACCCCGAATCCCGTTTACTGGCGCACTGCCATTGGCAACCAGGCAAACGTTCGGACGCACCGGTGATCGTAATCGTCCACGGACTGGAAGGTTCAAGTAATTCCGACTACTCCCGTGGGATTTCCGAAGTCGCATTCCAGCGCGGCTACCACGCCATTCGCATAAATCAACGCACTTGTGGCGGCACCGAATCGCTTACGCCGACGCTTTACAATTCCGGAATGAGTTTGGATTATCGCGCCGTTTGCGAAGAACTCGCCAATCATGACGGCTTCCGACAAATTTTCTTCGTGGGCTATTCGATGGGCGGCAATCTGGTGCTCAAAATGGCCGGAGAGTACGGGGAATCTTATCCGCAAGCGCTCAGAGGTATTTGCGTGGTCTGCCCCGCGGTGGACCTTGCGGCCTGTGCTGACGCCCTGGAACGCTGGGAAAATCAGGTTTATCAACGTCATTTCGTTGCCGGCCTCATGAATCGCTACCGGCGCAAAGCCGTTACGATGCCTGACCGCTACGTACCCAACAAATTACCGCCCGTCCGCACCGTTCGCCAGTTCGATGAGGTCATCACTGCCCCCATCTTTGGATATCGCGATGCGCGCGAATATTATGAGGCTGCGTCCGCCAAGAGAATCCTTGCGCAGTTACGTGTGCCGACCTTACTCATTACCTCGAAAGACGATCCATTCGTGCCCTATTCCTCTATCCTGGCCGCGGGTGCGGAAGAGAATCCCGCAATTCAGCTGGTTGCTCCAGACCACGGCGGCCATTGTGCGTTTATATCCAACAGGCCCGGCCCGGCAAGGTTCTGGGCCGAGCAGTCTGTAGTGAACTTCTGCGACAGCATCCGAACGTAAATTTCATTTTTCTGGCTTCCAAAATGCGTACCTGATGCCAGGTCCCGACATGCACAATTTTGTCCCTCTAGCCCGATGCGAATACTTATGTGAAATTATTCTAAAATTAGTATCCAGTATGTTGGATAGTATAGTCGGTCTCCTGATGTCTTGATAATCCACCTAACCGCGATATAAATCATTGCAAACAATCAGCTTACTTATCGGAGTTTCAGCTAAACTTCATGCCCCGTTTGGAGCGGAGATTGCAATATTGCTGGTGGGTGTCGACCGGGGAGTTTCTCTAGTTCCTGCGTGGCTCATTAGTTCGTAAATTTATGGAGGGTTCAGTGAATCAAGGTTTTCGCAGATTTTTTGTGTTTTCGTGTATGGCCGTTCTGGCCTTAAGTTTGGCAATCGTGGGCGCAGTGAGCGCTCAAGTCATCAGCGGCGACCTCGTTGGTACGGTTCTTGATAAGACCGGCGCTGCGGTTCCGGGTGCGCATATTGAAGCGGTGAACGTCGACACCGGCGCAAAACTGGAAACCGAAGCCAATGATTCGGGTGAATATCGTCTCAACAACTTGCCCGTAGGGACTTACAATGTCTCTGCCAGCGCGTCGTCTTTCGGCACTACCACTGTTAACAGTGTCAAGATCGAGTTGAATAAGACCCTGACGCAACAAATTACGCTGGAAATCAAGGGCGCAGTCACGTCGATCGAAGTTTCGGGCACCGCTGCGACATTAGATACCACGACGTCCCAACTGCAGACCACCTTCAATGAAAAAGACCTTGCTGATCTGCCAGCGGCTAGCGCGGGTAACAGCGGGGTGTTGAACCTGTCGCTATTGAGTTCAGGCGTGGCTACCAGCGGCGGCGTCGGAGTGGGAAGCGGTCCTTCAGTTGGCGGTCAAAGACCCAGGAATAACAACTTTACGATCGAGGGTGTGGACAACAACAACAAAGGCGTTACCGGGCCTCTCGTTTCCGTTCCCAACGATGCGGTAGCAGAATTTTCCTTGCTACAGAATCAATACTCACCCGAATTCGGACACTCCTCCGGTGGTCAGTTCAATACCGTTGTAAAGAGCGGAACCAATTCTTTTCACGGCTTGGCCTACATTTACAATCAAAACCGCGACTACGACGCATTGGACACTTTAAATGCCTTGCAAGGCTTAGGCTCTGGACCTAACTGCCTATCTCTGGGCGGCAGTGCTTGCTCGGCACCGGGACCCCGCTTCGATCAAAACCGTATTGGCGGCCAAATCGGCGGCCCGGTTATAAAGAACAAGCTGTTCTTTTTCGCCAATTATGAATACAAACCATTAGGCCAATCCCTCGGAGCGGGGGCCGTTTGTGGCCCGACTGCGGCCGGATTCGCGACGATCGACGCTACGCCTGGCCTTTCCGCCACCAACCTGGCGATATTTGAGAAGTACGTGCCGGCTGGGACTATTACAGGTGCCGGTTGCAAAAGCATCAATTGGGTTAACAAAACTAAAATACCAACCGCTGGAATCGTTGTTCCAGCCGCGTTCTTCCAGAACTCCAAGTTTGTAACCACGAGCATGGACTGGGATATTTCTACCAAGGATCAACTGCGCGGGCGGTATATCTATAACAGCGTGGTAGGAATTGATAACACGCCAACTTTCCCGGCCTTCTTTACTCCTCAGCCGAATAAGTATCATTTGGTTACTCTAAACGAATATCATACTTTCACGCCAACGCTCACCAATGAGATTCGTCTTGGATTCAACCGTTTCGCTCAGACCTTCAGCGCCGGGAACTTCTCGTTCCCGGGTTTGGATAGCTTTCCAAACCTGCAGTTTAACGACCTAGGTCAATTGCAAGTTGGACCAGACCCGAATGCTCCACAGGGCGCAATTCAAAACACCTATCAGTTGGCTGAATCGATCACCTGGACCAAGAATAAGCACACCCTAAAGTTTGGACTCGAAGGACGCAAGGTCATCGCGCCACAGAATTTTACGCAACGGGCCCGTGGTGATTATGAATACACCCAAACTCTCTCCTACTTGCAAGACCAGGTACCTGATTCGCTGGCCGAACGCAGCAATGGAAACTCCATTTACTATGGCGACCAAACGGCTCTTTACTGGTACGCGAACGACAATTGGCGAATCCGTCCTAATTTCACTCTGAATCTCGGGTTACGTTACGAATACACCACGATTCCTTCGACCTTGCGGCTCCAGACCTTGAACGCCGCAGCAAGCGTGCCGGGCCTTATCGATTTCGGTGAACCGAAGGCACCGAAGAACAACTGGGGACCTCGCATCGGGTTCGCGTACTCCCCCGGCAACAACGGCCGGACTTCCATTCGGGCCGGTGCTGGCATTGCTTACGATATTTACTTCGACAACCTCGGTTTGCTTTCGTTGCCACCACAGTTGTCTTCGACGATTGATTGCGCGCCAGTTGGTGGATACAATTGCCCCAATCCTTTCACTGCCGGCGGAGGAATTCTTCCTGGCCCCGGCGGTCTGACGACCTTTGCCTCGGTAGCCGATCAGCGAGCGGCTACTGCTGCCCAAGTTCCGGTCGACCAGAAATCTCCTAAGTCTATCGATTGGACTCTCGGCATTCAGCATACCTTCTGGAACGATTTCACGGTGGAAGTTCGCTATCTAGGAACTCGTGGGATCCACCTGCCGGCACAGATTCGTCTGAACACCCTGTCGGTTGTCACACCGTCGCAATTCCTGCCGACCTACACATCGGCGCCGACGCAAGCCGCCTTGGACGCATCGACTATCGACCTGAACACTCTCGAAAATGCTAACCCGTTCGTGCCGGCCTACGACGCTGCCGGATTTAACCAATCTTTCATCACCTCCTATCAGCCTTGGGCCTCGTCCACTTATCATGGTTTGGCCGCTCAACTGACAAAACGTTTCAGCCACGGCGTGCAATTCGTGGCTGCCTACACGTATAGCCATCTGATCGATGACGCCACAGCGGAAGTCTTTTCGACCGTTTTAGCGCCTCGCCGCGCCCAGGACGGCCTTAACCTTTCCGCTGACCGCGCCAATTCCATCCTTGATCATCGTCATCGTTTCACACTGGCCTTGGTCTATGACGAACCGTTCTTCAAGAACGGTAACCGCTTCCTGCGCAACACCGTCGGCAACTGGGAAATTGCTCCGATCTATACCTACCAGTCCGGTCAGTGGGTAACCGCGCAAAGCGGGATTGACTCCAACCTAAACTTGGATTCGGCAGGCGACCGGACGATCCTGAACCCCAGTGGTGTTAAGGGCACGGGCACCGGTGTGACTCCTCTATGCAATAGCGCCGCTTTGGCGACCTGTCCGACGACGTTGACTGACGCCTTGAACAATCCAGTAGGTGTCGTCGGATACCTCGCGAACTCAAACGCTCAGTACATCCAGGCCGGTTACGGGGCGCTCGCCAACATTGGACGGAACACCCTGCAGCTCCCTGCGATAAACGACGTGGATGTCAGTGCGGTGAAGCGTTTCACGATTACGGAACGCTTCCGGATTGAATTCCAGGTGCAGGCTTTGAACGTTCTAAACCATCCGCAGTACGTTGGTGGATTCCTGAACGACATCGCGCCGATCGGATACACGGGTTCTCAGCGAACTATACTGGAGCCTCAAAACTCGACGTTTAACAATCCAGCGGCCGTGTTCTCCAGCAATCCCCGAGCGTTGCAACTGGCACTCAAAATTTTCTTCTAAACCTATTCCCTTTGCCCGATTTATCGGGCGGCAGGCCTTGAACAAGGCGTCCCATTGGGACGCCTTGTTTTTTTGGGTACGCCGCGCATGTTCGACAGCTTGGAGGTGTAAGTCCTCTTCACAACCTGATAGAGGTGAAGTGATAGCGAAGCGCAAGGGCGTCGCTGCGAGGCGGGGTCTGAAGGAAGCGTGGAGCAAAAACGCGAGCCAATGTACAAGAACCGGATCTGAGGCGTGAGCGTCGGGCGAGCGGGCCCATGATCGCGAAGCCCATATCTATCAAGGACGCAAAGCGTAAATCCGGTGGTTGCGCGTGGAAAGCAGTCGAGCTTATCGCGGGAGATCTGCTGCACGTCACGGATTCGTGACTGAGGGTGGAGTAATTCATCCTGATCCTGCAGCAGAAGTCAGCAGCGGGCGTAGTACTCACGCGAGTGAGGAAGGCCCTAACAGTAAGAGTGAGTAGTAGAACGTCGAACTCATGGGTGGCACTGCGCCAGCCAATCAGCTTCGGCTGAGCTTTACAGGTTCAGAAGACGGTGAAGCCGAAACGGAAACCTGCAGAGTGGCGAAGCCCTTGTGGCGAACGATGACTCGAACCTCCGGCCCGCAAGGGCTCAACTTACTGAACCGCCCGATGCGGACCCGCCTGTCGGGTGGTGTGGGAGGGGCGAGCAGGTGACTGCTCCCCCTATCCCGATTCGCCAATATTTGCAGATCTGACCGTTCGTCCCTATCGTTAGCCACACCCAAACCCGGCGCCACCTGGCTTACTTAAAAATTGTCCGATGTTTCGTGACTGGGGTTAGTTAGATAGCCACAGCGTCATCCGCAGTGCTTGTCTTATTGCTTCCGAAAACTCTACTGTAGAACTCTGGAGGGGCAGTGCCTCGCCAAAGCACATGAGCATCGACACGCGCGGTGGCTCGCGCAGCTTTGTTCGCAGCCTCAACATTCTGTTGAAACTCGCCCGCCTCTATGAGTTTGGGCATGTGCGTACCGCCGCCCAATTTGAAACCACGTGGAAGGAATTACGCAGCGCTCTGAACGAAAGCGGAGGTTCTGGCCTTCTACTCGGCGCTTCCGGCAATCAAATTCTTCTTGATGGTGTGCCGCTCGGCACATCCGCTGGCGAAAAGAATTTTGCGCAACTGCTAATCACTTCCGGTATTGCCAGCATCCATTTTTCTCCCGCGCTTACCCAATCACAGTTCGCCCGCTTTGTCCGCGCCTTTCCCAGCGGCAATGCAAAACCAGCTTCGCTTGCAGATCAACTGAAATCCGCGCTTGCAGGAGAAACCGGCATCAAGGTGAACGAGATTCGTTACGTCGCCGAAGATTCCTCGGTCGCAGGAATAAAAACGGCCGCGAACCTTGCTGCAAAAGTTCTTGGCGCCACAGGCGAAAAATTTCAGGATTTGTTCAATGATCCTGGCCGCTTGTTGCAAATGATTCTGGCTGCTGAGAGTTCCCGGGGTGGAGATGGCGGCGGTTCGGGAAATTCCGGATCGAAAAGCGGCAGAGGCGACGGGGCGTCCCGCGGCGCTGGTGGAGACGATCTTTGGGAGGCTCGCGGAAGCGGCTCCGCCGGGGGAGCTAACAGTAAGGTTGGATCTGGAATCGGTTGGGGATCTGAAGGCCCAGCCAACGGGTCCGGCTCTGGCAGTGGAACTGGTGCGGGGCTGGGACCGGGCAACGGTTCTGGGTCGGGAGATGGAAGCGGGTCGGGATCTGGGACGGGCAGTGGCTCCGGAACAGGCTTGGGAACGGGATCGGGTAGTGGGAACGGGTCAGGAACTGGGTCAGGAGGCGGAAGCGGAGCGGGATTAGGAACCGGCAGTGGTGCTGGCTCGGGGAGCGGATCCGGCTCCGGGAGTGGAAGTGGTTCGGGCGCAGGCTCTGGAACCGAGCCGCCAAGAATTGGCCGGTGGCAGTCCGCCTCGGCATTATTGAGAACGACGTCAGGGTCCCCCGAATCAATGTTGCCCGCAACCACTATGACCCTGGGTGCTACTTACTCCGTGCCGGAGGAAGAAATACGCTCCGTCTTAAGTTTGTTCTCCCAGCTTGGAAAATCGCGCAAGAGCCCGGATGGGCGCATGGATATGCCCACATTTCAATCCAGGCTCAGCGCCTTGCCCGTTCGTGCACAGCATACGTTGCAGCAGGCCTTAGCCGGTTTGGCGGCCCAGGCGCCCACCGAAGCGCCAGATAAGCCCATGCTGCTCAAGTTGGCGGAGCACGTAGCTATTCGCTTCGCCCTCGACAGCTACGAGCGGGGTGAATTGCGCGTTAACGCCGTAAAGCAGGTCCTCGATCGCATGAATACGGAGATTGAAGCCTTGCGCAAAATACTCGGCGCTCAGGAAGAGATGATGGCCAACGCTGGCCTTTCCGTACAATCCCACACCGAGCTCCTGGACCAGGAATTTTGGCAGCAGGTGCCGGAAGAGAACAAAAAAGAAGTGCTGACCTCCGAAGAGGCTTGGTGTGTTCCCCCTCGCAACATTCGCGTCTTTCTAGAGGACATGATGCGTCGCGGTGAACTAAAAACCGTCAACGAAGTCCTCCTGAATTACGCCGGTCGTATCGCCATGGACGCGCCAGAGGCCCGCAGGACGGTCGCCATTGGCATATCGGATCTTGCGGAGCTTTATGGCAGCGGCGATG
The DNA here is from genome assembly GCA_030838075.1 of Acidobacteriaceae bacterium. Taxonomy (GTDB): domain Bacteria; phylum Acidobacteriota; class Terriglobia; order Acidiferrales; family UBA7541; genus Acidiferrum. Next base: position 8,629 of record JAUTXJ010000218.1, on the reverse strand, counting down.
GGAGCGCGCTGATGGAGGCTATCCGCCGCGCTGGAAACCAGCTTGCCGTGGAACGCGAGCCGGAACTGCAAATGCTCGTCGGCGCCACTTTCGTGCGCCTCAGCCAGGAGGCCGCATCCAAACGTTGCTACGCCGCGATTCATCAGGCTCTGGCCTCTCTCGAAAGCATTGAGATCCAGCGTCCTGGTGCCACTCAAAGCTTACGCCCCCGCATTGGTGCTGAAGACCGTCTCCCCGAATTCGTCGAAGAGGCGTTACGCGCCGGCCAGCTGCCTGATGGCTTGTCCGAAATTTTGGCTCTGATGCCACAGGCCACCTTGCTATACCTCACCAACAGATTTGGGCACTGCGGATTCCGCGAGGATTGCGAGCTGTTGGGCAATATGGCTCGCGTTCTCGGCGATGAGGCGACTCATCGCTTGATAGAAATCCTACAGACCGCCCCCGCGCCGGAAGCCGCCGAAGTCATCGGTCTTCTTAGTCAACTTGATCCGGACGCCGTCGAAAAATTGCTCCCTGGCCGCCTTGAACAATGGCCCCGCTCGGCGCACGACCGTACGGTGCGTCAACTCTCTTCCGTTCCGGCTGAGCAGCGCGCCCGTTTGCTGGTGGCCCTCTACGATTTTCTTGACGTAATGATTCGCCCGCTCGCCATCGACGAAATGGGTATGTCTGGGCGTCCCGAATGCATCACCAAGCTCATGCAATTGGTTGACGACGACCAAACGCCAGGCTTCGCGCGCGTTAAAGCCGTTGAGGCCTTGGGACGATTGCGTGCTACGCGCGCCGGCGATTCCCTGGAACGCATTCTTGAGGCGAAGCAGTTGTGGCGCTGGACCTATCCCAGTGAGTTGCGCATCGCAGCCGCGCAGGCCTTAATCCTGATCAATCCGCCTCTCGGAACCCAAAAGGTCACGAGTTGCGGAATCGATCACAAGGATTTGGCACTCGGGCCCACAGACCCCGAGCCTAACGCCTCCGTTATTCGCCAGCGTCGTTACGCGCGCCTGAAACTTTCTCGCAACGTGATTATGACCACCACCAACCTCCGAGAAAATTTCAAGTTGTCCATCCCGGAACTAAATCTTGGCGGGGGCATCGGTTCTGGCCAGCGTAATTTGCCGCCCGGTTCAATCGTTGTGTTGAAGATATCTTCAGGCGTGCGCCCTATCAAAGCTCAAGCCATCGTTCGCGGCGCCCGTCCTCAAGCCCTGGCTTTTGAGTTCGTGGAAATGGACCTGGAAGAGCGAGCGCGGCTCAGAAAATTGCTCCTTGAACTTGGCTCACTGCCTCCATCCGCTGCCCCCATCAATCGCACCCGGCGCCGCGGCCGTATAGCCCTCAAGAACTAATTCGCAATCGCTTCATTTTTCGCGAAAGCGCGACTCCTCGAATCCGTTGCTACCTGCCCGTTACTTGACCCGCTGGGCACATAGGACCTATGTACCATTGCACGGGACCGTTCTGGAACCTAGGGTACTAGAAAGGAAGTCCTATTGTGTGGGCCTCCAGGACCATCATGAAAACAGATCCACACTCAGCCTCGGCACGCGCTTTCGTGCGTAGCCTGAACATTTTATTGAAGTTCGCCCGCCTTTACGGTTACGACCACGTCCGCACTATCGAGCATCTGGAAATAGCCTGGCGTGAGCTGCAAGCCGCCATACCTCCCGCATCTGAGTTAGGGCTGTTGCTGGGCGCGTCCGGTTCACAATTATTGCTTGATGGAGTGCCACTGGAAGGCGCTCCGGCGGAGAGGCAGTTTGCGCTGTTGCTTTCCACCGCGGGAATTGCCAGCGTTCAATTCTTCCCGAATGTGACTCAAGAGGAATTGCGGCGTTTCGCGCGTGCTTTTCCCACCAGCAAAGCCAAGCCTGCCGAGTTGGCGTTGCAACTCAAAAACGCTCTCGTGGGAGCGCGCGGCGTGCGCATCAATGAAATCTGCTTCATTGCTACCGATGCGCGCCTGAAAGACGCAAGCGTAGCCGCGCAGCTTGCGGTCGCTTCACTCGGTGATGCCGGCCAGGATCAATTCAAGCAGTGGCTCAATGATCCAAAAAAATTATTGGAGTTGATTGCCGCGGCGCAAGGTTCACACATAGACGGTGGCAGTGGCTCAGGACCTGCCGGACCACTCGGCCCAGGCACAAGCGGCACCGGCACCGGCATGGGCGTACGTGGCACAACGGTGACCGGCCCCGGAGTTCCGGGCACAGGCAATCCGGAGATTGAGTTTGCGAGCGGTCCGGGAAACGATCTTTCGTCTTCATCCCGGGGCGGTGACGCAGGTGGTTACTGGCTCCCCGCTGGCGCACCCGTCCCAGAAGGCCTGGTGCCAAGTTATTCGGATGGCAGAACGGTCGCGCCCAGTGAAGCTGAGATGTTCAAAATTCTCGGCGCGCTTACAAGTTTTGGTCAGATTGCTTCCGGTCAAGGCGGAATCGCTGGGGCCGGCACATTGCAACAGCAAATTGCGCAATTGCCGGGCACTGCGCAGGCCACGCTACGACAAGCCATCGCAGGTTTAGCCGCTCAAACCACGCAAGCCAAGCCCGATGAAACCATGCTCGTGCAACTGGCTGAGCACCTCGCCATCCGTTTTGCCCTGGAGCAATTCGAACACGGCGATGTAAAAGTCAGCGCCGTCCGCCAGATGCTTGATCGCATGAATCAGGAGATTGAAAGTCTCCGCAACATTCTTGGTTCGCACGAAAATAAAATGACCGACGCGGGGATTCTCGTGGAATCCCACCGCGAAATCCTCGACCGCCAATTCTGGGCCGCTGTCCCGGATAGCGGCAAGCAAATGGTTTTGCTTTCCGAAGATGCGTGGTGCATTCCGCCGCGCAACGTGCAGTCCTATGTGGCCGGCCTGCTTGAAAAAGGGAATGTCGCGGAAGCCATTGAAATTCTGCAAAACTATGCTTCCTGTGCCGACAGCGAAGAGGCCGACGCTCGCAAAAAAGCCGCTGCCGGTCTGTCCGAGCTGGCTGAACTTTATTCCAAAGCCAATCCCAGACTTCTCGGCGAAGCGTTACGTCACGTTGGTCTTCGCCTGAGTATCGAACAGGATGCGGAAGTGCAGGGCATGGTCAGCGCCGCGTTCGTGCGCCTGAGCCAGGAAGCGGCATCGAGTCGCTCCTTTTCCGCCATGGAGCAGGCACTCGAATTATTGGATGGCGTTGAAGCGCAGCGTCCCGGAATTGCACGCAGTTTGCGCGGCAAAATGGGCATTGAAGAGCGCGTGCCCGATTTTGTCGACGAAGCACTGCGCGCTCGTCAGGTTGCTGGTGGCCTCACTGGAGTTTTAAAACTTTTGCCGCAAGCATCCATGGAACAGCTCTCGGCACGTTTCAACCGCTGCAGCCAGCGTCAGGATGCAGAAAACGTCGCAAATCTTGCCGGAGATCTCGGTGAAGAAGGCTTGCAATATCTGCGTAGCGCGCTACGCGGCGGGCCGGTTGCCGAAGCCGTTGAAATGGTCGGGTTGCTCAGCAAACTGGATCCACAAGCCGTTGAGGTGTTTCTACCGGGGCGCATCAAGGACTTCTCTCGTAGTGCCCAGGATCGTATCGCGCGGCAGGTTTCGGGCAGTGGGGCCACGGGGCGCTGCCGCATTTTGTTGGACATTCTGGACTATGTCGATCCGCTGGTCATGCCGCTGGTCATCGATGAAATCGGTATGTCCGGCAATTGTGAAGCTCTCGGCCGCTTGTTGACCATCGTCGACGGCGATCTGCCCATCGGCTCCGGTCAGTATCTCCGCGTCAAAGCAGTTGAAGCCCTAGGCCGCATTCCCGCGGCGGAATCCATTGCTGCGCTAAAGCGTATTGCCGGTGGAAAAAAGGTGTTTGGCTGGACGCATTCGCAGGAGCTGCGCATCGCCGCACTGCAAGCCCTTGAAAAACTTGATCTCGCTTGGGCTCAGGAGTTCTTGCCCAAGAGCGGGATCGAAAATGAAGATCTCACGCTTGCGCCGTTAGCGATTTTAGCCAACTCCAAATTTGTGCGGCAGCGCCGGCATACGAGAGTGCGCCTCAGAAAGCCGCTTACGGCGGTCAGCACTAACTTGAAGGAGAATTGCCGCTTGGAAATAAAAACGGCCAGTCTGGCCGGCGGCGTAGCTACCATCAGCCGGCATCTCGCGCCCGGCACGCAGGTTCAGCTGAAGCTGCAGTTGGGTTTGCGCAATTTGCAAGCCACCGCGTTAATGCGCGATTATCGCGCGCAAGACATGGCCTTTGAAATTGTGGACATGAATCTTGACGAGCGCACCAAATATCGCCGTCTGCTCGCCGGAAAACTCACCCGCCTGGTGCCCGCCGTTGAAGAAGACGCCGCCACCACGGTCGCGACAGTTAACGCTGCAGTCGCCCGTTGATTTTTCTCACCTTTCCAATCTGTCACGACATCGAGGGAGCATTTCGCTATTGTAAAGATACCGCGGCATCGCGCAAAAGAATAACGTCTGAACTGCTGCGATGTCTTACTAAGGCCAGTTGTTTTCCATCCGGCGACCTGCGAAATCCGGTGATTTCTTCCGACTTAAAATCCGTGAACTGACGGCCTTTCGAACCGTCCACCGGCTGCAGCCAGATATTGTCCACCCCCTTTTCTTCCACCACAAAAGCCAGTGCTTTTCCATCGGGCGTGAATCGAAAAGAGCCGTCAGGGGAAAGACCGTGAAATGTAAAGTTTCTATCCGATTCTAGAGGAATTGTGCGCACCGCAGATTTGCCGCTTTCGACGAGCTGCAACAGAATTTTTTGCGTGTAATTGCGAGCTTCGGGATGCTCTTCAGCCACCAGCCGTGCGAGCACTCTCCCGTCCGGCGAGAGCGCCGTGCCCATCAGCAGGGAATCAGCAGCGTTGCTGCCAGGTAACACTTCGCTGCTCCCTCCGTGCGCGAGCGACTGCTCGATAGTGGCTTGGGTGTCCACCTTTGGGCTATCACCTTTCGCTGACATCTTGGCCAAACCAAAATCCAGCATCTTGCCGTGACCGCGCTTGGTGATAAAAATGTTGGCAGGTTTAATATCACGATGAACTATCCCAGCGGCGTGCGCGGCGTCCAAGGCGTCGGCTATTTCAATCGCGATTTCGAGAGTGCGCTCCAGGTCAACGGGAGCACCCTGAATGAAATGTCGTAGCGTCTGACCTTCCAGGTACTCCATGGCGATAAAGACGCGGCCTGCATCATCGCCCACATCATAAATGGTGCAAATGTTTGGGTGGGAGAGATGGTTTGGCCGATCAAGTGGAAACGTGTGCCCCGCGAAGATGTTATGTGCTTCGGGAATTACAGTCAACGCACGCACCTCAGAATCTGAGAGAAGTCTTACGTATGAATCCGGCGTCGCCACAGGAAACTAGTCGGACGCCTAGCGATTTTTCGGTACCAAAGGACAGTAGATTCTCGCTCCTGGATTCGGTAGTCTGAAAACGCTCCTTAGGTTCTTCGTCCAACTATCCGAAACGCGCTGCAGGTGAATGATGCCAAACGCCATCGCAGAAAGACGCAGCCAAAGAATTCCGCTGGATGTGCCGTTGGTTGTAAAAGGGCGCACTGGCGCAGGGCAGGATTTTCGCGAAGAAACTTTCACGTTGAGCGCCAGCGCTCACGGCGTGTTGCTGGCGCTGAAAACCGGTGTTGCCCTAGGCCAAAAAGTGCAGTTATTCAATCGAAGAAACTGGGACGAACTCGAGGGCCAGGTAGTTTACGTCGGACTTCCTCATGCAGGATTAATCAGAGTGGGCATCGAATTTGAGCAACCCGCTCCGGATTTTTGGTCTTTGGCTGTTCCTCCAGCGGACTGGTCCACTCCGGAAACTTGATTCCTTTTCAATAGGTCGTTGTTCCTCTACCCTCGAATCATGAAGCAGCGGAGGAAACAATGACCATCGCGCTCAAACTCAACGCGGATGCTTTTCGTGACATGCACCACGCCCCTCCGTTGTTGGTTCTCCCCAACGCCTTGGGACGCCGTAACCGCGCGATTGTTCGTCAATGCCGGTGCGCGAGCGATTGCCACGACCAGCGCAGGCATTGCTGCGACCCTGCGCTACGCCGACGGACAGAACGTGCCCAGGGAATTAATGATGGATGCCATCGCGCGTATCGCGAGAGTTGTAGATGTTCCCGTCACTGCCGACACAGAGGCCGGATACGCGGATTCGCCAGAAGGCCTTCAGGAATCAATTCGCGCCGTCATCGACGCTGGAGCCGTCGGCGTCAACCTAGAAGATGCCACTGGGGACTCCGCGCAGCCGCTCTTTGCAATGGAGCAGCAAATCGAGCGCATCCGGGCTGCACGTAAAGCGGCGGACAACGCCGATGTTCCCGTGGTCATCAATGCCCGCACCGACGTATACCTGGCGCAAGTTGGTGCCGTGGCGAGTAGATTCGCCGACACCGTGCGTCGCCTCAATGCTTATCGCGAAGCTGGCGCAGATTGTCTATTCGTGCCAGGTGTCACGGATATGCCTACGCTTACACAACTGGTTCAAAGTGTGCCGGCTCCTATTAATGTTTTGGCTGGTCCAGGGATGCCGGCGGTGGCTGATTTACAACGCATCGGAATAGCGCGCCTAAGCGTAGGTTCAGGAATTATGCGCGCGACACTCGCCCTGGCAAGGGACGCGGCAAACGAGCTTCTACACGAAGGGACCTACCAAACTTTCCTGGATCGCAACATTCCTTACAACGAAGTCAACGAACTCATGAAATGAGAAGTCTTAAAAAATGCACCGGCCGCTCGGCACGTGAATATGGTCGTTTTTGGGATTAGGTGTGCCTGGATCCAACCAATGAGTGGCCCTAAGTGGCCCCAGTTCCGCCGCTTAACTAGCTTTCCGTTTGGCACCCAAATGTTGCGATTCTTGGCGCGAATGCATCCAACCAGTTAGAATAAGATGATCGTACTCGGATTGCTGTAGCTCTGTTCCGGCCTACACGCACAGAACCGTCAGGAAACGGCGAACCAATACATGGAAGCAGCACAAATACTGGATAGAGTTGTCGCGCGATTTATCGGTACCAAACACGAGCGCGACGTAAAAAAACTGCAGCCGCTCATAGCATCGATTAGCGCCCGCGAAGCTGAGATGAAGGCGCTATCCGATGAGGATTTAAAGCTGCGCTTTGCGGAGCTCAAGGCTGAGGTACAGGAGCGTCTCAAGGACGCTGATCCCGCGGAGCCCACTTTTCGCGAATTGATGCAGCAAGCCCTGGAGCCGGCAATCATCCCTGCATTTGCCCTGGTGCGTGAAGCCGGCTGGCGCTTTCTGAACATGCGCCATTTCGACGTGCAATTGATCGGCGGCATGGTCCTGCATGAAGGCAAAATCGCCGAAATGAAGACCGGCGAAGGAAAAACGCTGGTCGCCACTTTGCCTGCCTGTTTGAATGCGCTGGCTGGGCGCGGCGTACACATCGTTACCGTCAATGATTATTTGGCGCGTCGCGACGCTGAGTGGATGAGTCCGTTGTATCGCGCGCTTGGCCTGAGCGTTGGCGTGATCGTGCACGATCTGGACGACCAGCAGCGCCGTGCAGCCTATCACGCGGACATTACCTACGGCACGAATAACGAATTTGGATTCGACTATCTGCGCGACAACATGAAATATGACCTCGCCAATTGCGTTCAGCGCGGTCATCACTTCGCGATCGTCGACGAAGTGGACTCCATCCTGATCGACGAAGCGCGCACTCCGTTGATTATTTCCGGGCCTTCGGAAGAGTCCACCGACAAATATGCCAAGATCGACAAGATTATTCCGAAGCTGATTCAGGACATCGATTACACCATCGATGAAAAACACCGCACTGCCACGCTTACGGAAGAAGGCGTCAGCAAAACGGAAAGGCTCCTCGGTCTCGGCAATTTATATGATCCCGCGCACATGGAATCGATTCACCACGTATATCAGGCGTTGCGCGCGCACACGCTATACAAAAATGACGTGGATTACGTCATCAAGAACGGTGAAGTCATCATCGTCGACGAATTTACCGGCCGGCAGATGCCCGGACGCCGCTGGTCAGATGGACTGCACCAGGCCGTGGAAGCCAAGGAAGGCGTGAAAATCGAGCGCGAAAATCAGACCCTCGCGACCATCACCTTTCAGAATTATTTCCGCATGTACAAGAAACTGGCAGGTATGACCGGCACCGCGGAAACGGAAGCCGCGGAATTCAGCAAGATTTATAACCTCGACGTCGTGGTCATTCCCACCAACCGCAACTTGATTCGCAAAGAACATCCCGACATCGTTTACCGCACCGAAAAGGAAAAATTCACTGCCGTGGTGAACGGCATCATGCAGGAAGACGATTCCTTCGCGAACGGCATTCGCCATTATCACGAACGCGGGCAGCCTGTACTCGTCGGCACAATTTCCATCGAAAAGTCCGAAACGATTGCCGCGCTCTTGAAAGCTGCAAAAATTCCTCACGAAGTTTTGAATGCCAAGCAACACGAGCGCGAATCCCGCATCGTGGCGCAGGCAGGGCGCAAAGGCGCGGTAACCGTGGCCACCAACATGGCTGGCCGCGGCACGGACATTCTGCTGGGCGGAAATCCCGAGCAGATGACCCGCGATTATTTCCTCAAAAATAAAATGGCTA
>JAUTXJ010000217.1 GCA_030838075.1 Acidobacteriaceae bacterium | reverse complement strand
ATGTACTGCAGAACTGCAATGAATGCGACGTGTTAATTCACGAGGCATATACACAGGCTTCGTTCGAGAAAGTCTCTCTTGAATGGAAGCAGTACCGTGAGATGTTTCATACCTCGACAAGGCAGCTTGCGGAGATCGCGAACAGGGCGAAGCCCCATCTCCTGGTGCTGTACCATCGCGGCAATGCAGGCTGTGACCAGGCGCGCACACAAGACTGCCGCGATGCTGGCAGCGAAGGACAAATGCTGCAAGAGATTCGCGAGCTCTACAGGGGCAAGGTCGTTGCCGGTCACGACCTCGATGTTTTCTGAAGAAGATTCCCCGCAGCGCCGAGCGAACTCCGCCTAATTGTTAGCGATAGGTGCGAGAAATTCGCAGCTCCTTTACTGATCCCAGTGGCCAAATATACCGGGCGGCGGTATGGAAGCGCGTAACCGTAGCGCTTGGAGGCGGATTGATTCCGGATGGTCGGCCATCCGGAAGTGATCCACATCCCTGATAGCCCCTCACTTCTTCAATTCCGTCATCCAATTCGTCACGAAGTTCAATGGCGCTTGCGATCCTTCCGCAGTCACCTGTACCACGAAACTCTGCCCATCCTGCGCAACGTCGTAACCGCTACCCATAGGCGCAATATTTGCCCGAAACAGCAATTTTGGCGTTCCCATCTGCAGTTCGTTCCCGGTCTCACTGATCTCCGTTGCGTACAGGTCCCCACCTACCGTTAAATAATACAATTCCTTGTTGTCCCGCCTCCACGTCGGCACCGTCGCATTCCCACTGGACACCTGCCACTTTCCCTCGCCTTTTGGAAATGGCGCTACGTATACCTCATAGTTCCCGCTTTCGGTCGATGTGTACGCGATCCACTTCCCGTTCGGCGATACGCTGAATGGAGGTAAGGTCGATTGCAAACTCGTTGTCGTCAAGACCGTGATGGGCTCTCCCCCGGCAAGTGGCTGCGCCATAATCGCTCCCGTCCCTGCCCCCAGCAGGCGTATGTACACCATGTATTTCCCGTCTGGCGAATACTGCGGATAATTCACAAGGTAGTCTTTTTCATCCACCAGCGTATGCTCCGCCCCCATTCCGTTCGCTGCCTTGCTACGAATCACCGCTCTTTGTCCGCTCAACTGCGTTAAATACCCAATGGTCTTCCCGTCCGGCGACCAGGTCGGCCTGGTCTTTACCGTCGGGTCGAAAGTAACGCGTGTCCGGCTGCCTCTCTCCAAATCCATGATCCACACGTTCCACAGCGGATCCCCGGTCAGGACCGCCAGCAGTTTTCCATCCGGCGAATAGGTCGGATCCATGTACGAGCCCAGCGCTCCGAGCATCTTCAGCACTTTGCCGCTGCGATCGTATTTCACCAGTTGCGTTCCGACTGCGGCGTCCCCGCCGGTGAAATAGGCGATGCGCCCATTCTGCGCGACCGTAAACAAAGCCCGCCATACCCCCGTGTCGAATTTCACTTTGTTCAGTACGGCCACCGGCTCCCCTCTCACCGTTCCGTTGGCCTCGTCAAACGGCTGCGCCATCAGCGTTGCCTGCGAGTGATATAACAGATAGCCGTCGGCAACCTCTGCCCCAGCGTCGCTGGGCACCACTTGATGCACGTCTTTTCCATCAAGGCCCGCGTAGTAAACTCCGTTCTCTGCCGGCGTTCCCCCTTGGTGATTGGTGGCAAGATAAACGAAATGCTTCCCGTCCGGCAGGCACCACGGCCACCGGTGCGTGGAGTGCTTCGTGGCGTCCAACTTTGTCGCTCCGCTCGGCGCACCGCTATTGGCGTTCACCTTCATCAATCCGGACTGGAAATTGTCCGCATAAACGATTACATCGCTGCTGCACCACGTTCCCCCCCGCGGATTGTAAGCAGTCGCCAACGCGATCACTGGGCCTCCGCTCGCTAGCACTTTGTTCAATTTCCCCTTCGCGAAAAATCCGATGTACCGTCCGTCCGGTGACCAGAACGGGTGCGCCGCCTCATCCGTTCCTTCCAGTCGCTGCGCCGCGAAGCTATCTAATGAACGCACCCACAGCGCATTGGGGCTGTTTTCGCCCTCCGCGGAAAACGCCAGCTTGCTTCCGTCCGGCGACAATACCGGCATTCCTCCATAATCGCCGGTGTCCACAAACTTAATCTTCTCCGGTGGCGCAATTTGTAGCCGCAATGCTCCGCCGTCGCTCTTCCTTCCAACGAGCGCATATCCCAACAGTGCTGCAGCCAGCAACGCCAAGGTCCCCGCCCCAAGCAGAATATTTTGAACCCGGCGATCGATCCCCGTCTTCGCCGGCGCGGCTATCACTCCGCTTCCCGCCCGCGGCTCTAAAGCGCGCAATTGCAGCTTCACATCGTGCGCCGTCGAAATCCGTTCCTCCGGATCCTTCGCCACGCAGTTTTTTACAATTTCATCCAATGCTTTAGGTGCCACTGGCTGTTGACTGCTCACCAGCGGCGGCTCGTTCTCCAGGATCGCCGTGAACACGCTCAACTGACTCTTTCCTTCGAACGCTCGCTTCCCGGTTGCCATCTCAAAGAGCACACATCCCAAACTAAAGATGTCGCTCCGCGCGTCCGCCTCCTTGCCTTGCAGTACCTCCGGAGCGATGTACTGAAATGTCCCGACAATCATTCCTTTTTGCGTCAACGGAGACGTCGCCGCCGTCAGCGCCGCCACGCTCATCGTCGGACCGCTCGGTGTCAACAGGTCGCTCGCCGCAGTCATCGCCACGGATGGCTTGGCCAGCCCGAAATCCATCAGCTTGGCCCCGGCCTTCGTCAGCATCACATTTGCAGGCTTCAAATCGCGATGCACAACACCCTGCCGGTGCGCCTTCTCAAGAGCTTCCGCAATTTCGATCCCGATCCGCTGGACCTCTTCCATCTTCAGCGGTCCCTTCTCCAATCGCTTCGCCAGCGTTTCCCCTTCCAGGTATTCCATCACCAGGTAGTCAGCCCCGTTCTGCGAGCCCACGTCGAATAGCGCACAAATGTTCACGTGGCTCAGGCTAGACACCGCCCGCGCCTCTCTCTCAAACCTCTGCTTTGCTTCGGAATTTTCCGCCAAATGAGTTGGCAGCACCTTGATCGCTACTTCTCGTCCCAACCGCGTATCTCGCGCGCGATATACCTCGCCCATTCCGCCAGCGCCCAGCGGCGCGACGATTTCGTACGGTCCTAGTTTTGTGCCAGTAAGGAGTGCCATCGTGTGCGCAAATTATACAGGTTCAGCGGCGTGAAAGAAGTAGACCATTAGCGCTGCGACTTCTGCGTTAATCAGGACCTGCGTGCGCTCCGACAAAGGTCGCGGTAAGTCAGCGAGAAGATATAATGCCCGCGTGCGACAACCTATGCGGCATCACTGCTGTCCAAATTAGCTGAAAACTTGTCACCAACATCTCCAGTGTAAGGGCAAAATTCGCTTTCTGAGCCCTGGACGCAGGGCAGGTTGGGCTGTGGCGAAGCGTTTCTTTTAATCGGATGCTGTCTAAATTCCTCCACTTGAAATCTCGAAGTTACGTCGAATTGTTGGCCTGTGGCTTATCGCTGCTGTCCAATCCACTGACCCACTCAGATCAGTTGCGGCGTCAGCTGCTCTGACGATCTTTCTGGTATCGGTGGTGGTTGGAAAGGATCGTCGATCCATGCCCAGAGATCACGGTACACAAACAATTGCTGCCGCAGGAGCGCTACCAGATTCGAAAGGGACCAACCAAACGTCGATCGCAGTTGCAGGTATTTCACCACCAGCATGGCGATCAGCGCCGTCCAGAGCTGCGTTTTCAAGGCATTGGCGGAAGTCCCCACAAACGTTTTCACACGCAATGACTGTTTCAAGGCCCGAAAAAATAACTCGATTTGCCAGCGCTCTTTGTAGATCGCCGCGACAGTAGCCGCCGCCAACCCCAAGTGATTGGTCAGAAACACCAACACGCGATCGTGCTCCTCATCGTAAAACTCAATTCGCCGGAAGAAGGCCTCCTTGCTCGCCCGCGCAAGCTTATAGAAAAAGACCACTTCATCGCGTAGTACCCCGCGCCGCTGTGGAATTTCACGCTTCTCCACTACGTCATAGTCGGCGTTTTCCTTCAAACGCGTCACGAAATAAACTCCCTGCTCGGTCAAGCTCATAAACCATTCGTAGTCCGTATAGCCGCGGTCAAATGCCAAAATCGTCCCCCGCGTAAATTGCATCTGTCGCGCCACACGTACCTCATGCTTTTTGCCCTCCGTGATCACTGCGAAGGACGGCAGATAGCCATCGTGGTCCAGCAGCAAATGAAGTTTCACCGCTCCCTTTGTCCGGCGGAACTTGGC